>CAISUK010000407.1 GCA_903888645.1 uncultured Pseudomonadota bacterium
ATGCGGCATAACCCCCGTTATGCCGTATGCGGCATAACAGGGGAGTCGACACCAAGCGCGGACGACGTGAGAACATCGCGCAACATGCAACAGGCGGGGGGGCTCCTTGGAATCCCCTGCTTGGATTCTCTCATTGTGGGGCAATCCACCGAAAAGAACCCGGGATCAACCACCAGCACGCGAGAGTCCTCAAATTCCGATGAATCTTTGAGATTCCAGACGTGATCGACGAATCCACCGACCGGCTGTGGAACCACTTTGACGTTTTCTACGGTGATTCTCCGTCGTGGCGTTACCTGATGTTCCCCTGCCATCAAGCTCTGCAGCCGATTTCGTAGGTCCTGGTTCAGGTATTGGCTGACGGGGAGTCCGGTGACGAGGATGTCAATGTGCTCAAGTTCAGAAAGCAGCAGGCCGGCATGGAAGAGGGCGCGGTAGGACTCGGTGGATGGATAGTCCTCGTGCAACTCCCGACTCCAAAGCTCCGCACGATCCGGCGAAAGCCCCGCGACGAATGGAGTGCCATTGACTACGACACGCAGAAAATCCTCGTCCTTTTTCCCCGTAATCATTTCTCCAAGGCGATCTGCCGGCGCAGCACCTGCCGGTCGCAGTAACACTTTTGGCTCGCTGCCACGCTTGCCAAAGGCGAGCTTCAGGTTTGAATAGCCGATATCGATTCCGAGTACGTTCATTTCAGGTTGTCTCCAGTAGCACTTCAGTGATCGTCATGCCCGACATTGGGCCGTGAGATCTGGCTGGCGCACTACAGAGCTACTCGTGAAGCACTTTGAAGATCAATGTCACGAAAGTGCTTGTCCAGCGCACCGCCAGAGCATTCGATCCTAGGACGACGATGAGGGCTACGGATTTTGAAATGCGTCCAAAAAGGTCACATTTCGGCCACGCAGGTATGACCACGATCACTACGATGGCCGTACCCACTGAATCCTGAACAACTGTGGATTCTTGGCCAATGTTGCCGATCTAGTGGATTCACCCGTACGTCAGAGCGGAGCGGGAAACGCCCAGCCTGTTTCTGAACGACGTGGCCATATTTTGGCGGTATTGGTAGAGGTTCACGGTGCAAGGATGAATCGAAAGTTGATAAATCGAGCACGTGAAATTGGTCATTTTGATGAAAGCCGTCACTGTGGATTGGTGGGGGACGCAGCCAGAGCTTAAAGCACGGAGATAGCAGGTATGGACACAAGATTGGAGATGATCCGAAGCACGCTCGAGAGCTATATTGGCGAGCTACTCGAACAGGCGGAAGAAACGGCAAGACGTTTCAAGGATTACACCGTCAAGGAAAACGGTGTCAGAAAAAAATGGGGAAATCAGAACACGCTGTTGTATCGAGTCCGCCGAGAAAATAACAGCCTGACGCTGGAGTGGTACCACCGCGCTTGGAGGACCGATGCAAATGGTAATCGTGATACCCGACATCACTATATCCGCAAGCGCAACAAGAACAAACGCGGTACGGACCTTGTCTATGGCTACGATATGGACGACCTCTTTAAGTTCGCCCCGGAGTGGAGTAGAGATCGCGTTGTAGAGGTGGAGGCCGAAGCCAAGAGCTTTCGGCGGCAGGCGCATTACTGTGCCTCGATGCTGATTATTCTTGGCCGTCTGGAACGCTACCTGGCTGAGCTTGAGGGGGTGGAATTGCCAGAGGGAGAAACAGCATGAACATGGCACCGCGATATCTTCTGACAGACAAGTTTGACCTGGGAATGCTGGCGTCCCTTACTGCCGATATCAGCTTGACGGAAATCTCCTTGGACGATGTCTGCGACTTGATCGAAAAGGCTGAATTTGAGCAGCGTTTGGGCTTGCATGGCGGATGGGCTGATGGCGTTAGGTTCTCCGTTGAAATTACATTGGCGCCCAATGGTCCAATATTGCTCGTGGCCCGGCCCATCAAGACTGATCAGGGTACTGTGATGAAGTGGGTACGGGTCGAAGTGATTGATTGAGGACGGCGCGATGGGTGAACTGCGAGAGAGGTTTTCGGCATCCGAATTGTGACCAAAAGGGACGGATTTCGAGCATCCGGGAAATTCACGGACTGCTAAAAGTCTGGGCATGATTGCTGATGCAGATCTTCCCAACCACGACTCTTCAAACCCTTGTCAGCGCACCCCGTCTGGATGGTGGGGCGAGGGGTGGTCATGACCAGTCCCGCACGTGTCAATCGGCTGATTGGTCTGGCGTCGGACATGACCGCTGGAGACAGCGATGTCGAATCGATCGGATTCCTTGGGCAGGCATTGGTCCAGACCACCTTACCACACAGTGATCCGGGCGTTCCCTATTTCGAGCGATCCAGTGGGGCGGTATCGCTTTCTATCATCGCCAATCCTAAATTCGGACTTCCATTCGGTACTGTTCCCCGGCTCCTGCTGGCCTGGATATGTACTGAGGCGGTGCGCACCAAGTCACCGATGCTTGGCCTTGGCCGAAGTCAGAATGAGTTTCTGCGCAGGCTGGGCATGCGCACCGATGGAAGGGACTGCATGCGCCTACGAACGCAATCGCTGAAGCTGTTCTCATCGATGCTGTCCATCACCTACCAGAACGAAGGGCGCTTCGGCCTCAAGAACATGCCGATCGCCGACGAAGCCTTTGTTCTATGGGATCCCCACCGGCCGGATGATCGGATGTTGTGGGAAAGTACCCTGCGACTCTCCAACGCATTCTTCAAGAATGTCACCGACTCACCCGTGCCGATCGATATGCGTGTGTTGCGTGCGCTATCAAAATCACCCTTGGCGATGGATATCTATTCCTGGCTGGTCTACCGGATATTTCTATTGCGGGTCAAAAACCGGCCGGGCGTACTGATTCCATGGGGGTCATTGAAGCTTCAATTCGGAGCAGACTACGCCGACAGTCCGAGAGGACTGATTGATTTCAAGAAGCGGTTTCTCTTGCGCTTGAAGGAAGCCCAACTCTTTTACCCTGAGGCTAACGTCACTCCGAAAGAGCCTGGTCTCTTTGTGGGGGCGAGTCGGTTGCACACAAGGCATACAGGCGACGCCAAGCTTTCAAGGCTTTGAAGATACTGCTTTCGATTTATCTTTGACGAAGATCAGGCGACCTGCTTCAGCATCTTCTGTAGCAGGCTGTGAGGTTCTTCCTTGCAGACGATCTTTTCGGCAACTGCTTGCCAGGCATCAATAGCCTGCATAGACGTCGGCCTGGATGATCCGTTTGCCTTGCAGCCCTCGCACGTTACAGACCATTCATTCTGGTCAATCTCAATGCAAGAGACCCGTTGCGATCTGCAGAATGGGCATGCTGTGATTTGAGTGTCATCCATGATGCAAGAGTAGAGCAAATACATTCGCATGGCAATCGGTCAAGCAGGGCGACCAAAGTGGGTCCGACTGTGGTTTTGAAAGTTATCCACAAAAGATGTTCTCTACTACTTGAACCCTACTTGCAAAAACTACAAGCAACTACTTGAGGAGCGCTGGAAGCCTTGCTCCGCATGGGTTTCAAGAGAGTCGCCGGGACAGTTGTCACGCAGATTGGGGACAGTTGTCACGTACCGCGTGGACAGTTGTCACGTGGATAGGTTCAGTGAGGTAGCGGCACCCGCTGTAGCTACCGAGTGCGCCGGAGATCGGGTCGTGAGACAGATTTCACGTGGATAACCTCCCGGGTGCGTCACGAGCTGTGGACAACTGCAATCCGAAATGTGACCGATTTGGATCGATTTCGGATGTTGCATATTTTCAGAAATCCGTAAGATGACTTTCAGATGGCTGGTTCCCACCTCGGCAGTAGTCGAGGAAAGCCGTTCGAAGTCAGCCGGCGGTACTTCCAAATAACACCGGCAATGCGAGGACCCGCCCGCACGCTCCAATGGTGCCTCCTTCAGGTCTGATCGCATCGGCCGCCCCACGACACGGGGCGAAACAGAATTTTGAGGAAGGAAAGCATGATGGGGCAAGCAAAACCTGGACTGATGGAATCTCTTGCGTGGCAAGGATGGAATCTCCTGCGACTGCGCGGTGACTGGAAGGCGATGCCGGATTCCACGGGCTTTCTACGCATCGTGCTGAGCTTGGTAGTTCTCGGTGGCATGGCCGAGCAGACCGTACGAGGGCATTCGCTCTTGATCGCTATCGTCGTGACGGTGTCCTGGCTCGCCATTCTCCTATGGTCGTCGAGCAAGGAAGGTCGGATCAACAGGCGACTTGCTTCGGCATTGGGGCTCCTTTCAATCGTTATTCAGAGTGGATTGATTTTGACGATCTGGTTACCTGCGGCTGAGTGGCTAGTGGCCATCTGGTCGGGTATCGCCGTGGTGCACCTGCTTTCGCAAGCAGCTCAGGACGGTGCAGGGGCGTGGCGCTGACCAGGAGTGATTCCAAGCAATGGCCAAATCAGCGTCGCCTTATGAGTTCGAAGTGCCATGGCGTCCCAATTTCGAGGCCCGCATGGCGATCGTCTGGAGCTTGGGCGCGGTCTCGATTCTGCTTCTGACATCCGTAGCACCGATATTCCGTGGATTTGGCGCCTTGCTGGGCATCTGTTGTGTCATCGGCGCCGTGATTCGGAGTTTTCAGGCATATCGACGGAATGTCGAAGAGCAGCGACTGAAGTTCTTTGGCAAGGAATTTATCGACCTGAACGCGCTGAAGGTGAAGTCGCAACAGGCGATCAAGACAAAGTCCTATTGGCTGGGACGGGGCTTTCCCTGGACCGACATCGAGGCCACCAAGCTCCATACCCTGATGTCGATGGGCGTAGTCCGAACCATCGGTAAAGCCGCTCAACACCCAGAGGGATCCTATTGGGTTCATGGACTCGCACCGGAGCAGGATCTCTTTTCCGAGCTGGCCAATCTTGTCGGTCACACCCTGATCGTAGGAAGTACCCGAGTCGGCAAGACTCGCTTGTTCGACATCCTGATTGCGCAGGCAATCCTTCGGGGTGAAACGGTGATCATCATCGACCCCAAGGGCGATCATGCGTTGGCTCAGAACGCCCGTGCCGTTTGCGATGCCAGCGGAGGTGATGAACGCTTCGTCTATTTCCATCCGGCGCACCCCGACCGATCGGCGTGTATCGATCCACTGCGCAACTGGAACCGAAAAACAGAACTGGCGAGTCGCGTGGCAGCGTTGATCCCCTCGGAGACGGGTGCCGATCCATTCACGGCATTCGGCTGGAAGGTGTTGAACGACATCACCAACGGCATGATCGCGACCGGTCATCGCCCCAATCTGGTCCAGCTCCGGCGCTATGTGGAAGGTGGCCCGGAGAATCTCTTGCAGCGAGCGCTCAAGATTCATTTTGTGGCGAACGTTCGTGATTGGGAATCGCGAGCCTCGTCCTACATCCGGCGGAATAAGGACCGCTTGCTTCAAGCCTATGTCGCCTTCTATCAGGACGTCGCAATTCACGAAGCGCAGTCCGTCGATCTGGATGGCCTGATCTCGACCTACGAGCACAACCGGGATCACTTTCAGAAGATGGTGGCTTCCCTGATCCCGATCCTTTCAATGCTCACCAGTGATCCGCTGCAGGAGCTGCTGTCGCCAGATTTCGATCCAGGCCATGAGCGGCTGGTGACCGACATGTCCAAGATCATCCGGGGTAACAAGGTTGTCTATATCGGTCTGGATTCCCTTGCCGACGCGACCGTGGGTAGCGCCATCGGTTCCATCATGCTGGCCGATCTGGCGGCCGTGGCGGGGGATCGCTACAACTACGGCATCGACACGCTAACGCCGGTAAACCTATTCATTGACGAGGCAGCCGAGGTACTCAATCAACCGGCGATCCAGCTCATGAACAAGGGCGGTGGTGCGGATTTCAGGGTAACGATTGCCACCCAGACGTTTGCCGACTTCGCCAGTCGTCTCGGAGATGAGAACAAGGCGCGCCAGGTGCTCGCCAACACCAACAACAAGATCGCGTTGCGGGTGCTCGATTCAGAGACACAGAAGTACATCGCCGAAGGCATGCCGCAGACCAAGGTGCGGTCGATGGCGCTGCGTTATGGGCACAACGTCGATACCCATATTCATGACGAATACAGCGCGTCTTATCAGGAACAGATTCTAGAAGAAGAGGCTGACCTATTTCCAGCGGCCATGTTGGGTGAGTTGCCACCGCTGCACTTCATTGCGCGTCTATCGGGTGGGCGAACGCTGAAAGGACGCATCCCCATTCTGGTCATGGATCGGTAATGGCCCAACGCAAAGACTCCAGGATCAGTACGGTGCTTGCCATTGGCGTTTTCATCGCAGTGGTAGCTACATGGCTCTTCATTCCGCCGGCGGTGATAAGAAATTCCTGGATGGCCGAGCGTGGCGAGGTATATGCCATTGCAGGGCAAGCTGAGCACGTTGTCTATGGACAGGCTATCAGTGGCCTTAAAGAAACGATGGCGAAGGACTTTCAGGGGTATCTGATCGAAGCCCAAGCCATGGGGCAGGGACCCTTAGGAAACGTAAGCTTCAGCCAGTGGGCACGCTCGCGCATCGAGGCCACCTGGTTATGGATAGGGCTACTGGTGTACCGGTTGTACGTGCTGATGGGTTGGCTTGTTCCCGGGATTCCACTCGCCATCGTGGCCTATCTGGACGGACATTACATGCGGGAGATACGCAAGTTCTCTTTCGTGGCGCAAAGCCCTGTCCGTCACAAGCTGGGGATTCGCGTCATGTGGGTAGTCCTTCTTGGGATGGCAGGATGGTTACTGATTCCAGTACCGCTTCCTGCCGTACTCGCACCGGCTCTGACGGTGTCGCTTGCGTATTCCTTGTGGCTATGGGTCAGCAACCTACAGAAACGCCTGTGACTTGGTGCGGATCTGGTTACCTTAACCTCCCCGACCATATACAAAACCTTTTACTTTTTAAATGGATGCGTATATAAACGGGGGCATGAGTTCGGTCAGTGAGTTTCTTGATGGCCTTCAGGCAAGCGGTC
>CAISUK010000408.1 GCA_903888645.1 uncultured Pseudomonadota bacterium
GCCGCCAAGGTGCTCTCGCAAAGCCAAATGTCCGTTCCGGACATGCTGCGCGAACATCGGCATCGCATCGACGCCGGACAGGAATCGGTCCTCTTTGGGTTGCCAACAGTTAATAATTACATGTCCCTATATGGACATACATGCCAGAATGCAGGCATGAAACTAAGTGTATGGGCCGAACTTCAGGGAATCAGCTACAAGACCGCATGGCGGATGTGGAAGGCGGGAACGCTGCCGGTCCCGGCGGAACAACTGGCCACGGGAACAGTGGTGGTGCATGCCGAGCGGCGATCTCAAGGCGTGGCCCTCTATGCGCGGGTTTCGAGTGCGGATCAGAAGTTGGATCTGGATCGGCAGCTTGCACGCCTGACCGAATTTGCCATCGGGCAAGGACTGACCATCGTCGATGCGGTCAAGGAAGTGGGATCGGGCCTCAACGGTCACCGCAAAGGAATGATGAAGCTGCTTGGTAATCCGGAAGTGCAAACCATTGTGGTTGAACATCGCGACCGCCTCATGCGTTTCGGCTTCGAGTATGTTGAATCGGCCTTGGCGGCACAGGGGCGCAAGGTGCTGGTCATTGAGCCCGAGGAGATGACCGATGACATCGTGCGCGATCTGCATGAAGTGATCGTCTCGATGTGCGCTCGGTTGTACGGCAAGCGTTCCGCGAAGAACCGTGCACAGAAAGCCCTGGACGCACTCCATGAGTGACCGCCCCATCTTCACCTATCAAACCCGGCTGGAGCTGACGGCGGATGAGTCGGCTGTGCTGGACGCCTATGCCGCATTGCACGGTAAGGCCGAGCGCAGCCTGTTTGCCGCACTCCAGGCAGGGCGGTCGGTCAACGACCTCAAGCGTGACTTCCTGCCCCGGTTCGGAATCACCGCCCGCCAGTTCAACGCCATCAAGGTCGGCCTAGAGGGCAAGATCGACTCGATCAAAGCCCGCCAGCCGGAACGCATCGCCGAAACCGAGACCCGCCTCAAACGCGCCGAGAAGGTCATCGCCAAGCTCCAAGCGCGGAGCCCTGGGTCGAACAAACTGCACCAGAAGAAGCGACGCTACGCCACGCTCAAGGACCGGTGCACAGCCATGAAGGCGGATCATCAAGCCGGTACCGTTCGCTTGTGCTTTGGCAGTCGCCAACTATTCCGTGCCCAGTTCACTCTGGGGACCAACGGCTATGGCTCTCATGGGGACTGGAAGCGTGACTGGACCGCTGCCCGCAACAACCAGTTCTTCGTCCTCGGCTCTCAGGACGAGACCGCTGGCAATCAGACCTGTCAGGCCCGTTGTTCGCCCGATGGCAGTCTGACACTTCGCCTTCGTCTGCCTGATGCGCTGGGTGGCAAGACCCTGGAGATCCCCGGTGTTCGCTTCGCCTACGGTCAAGATCAGATTGAAGCCGCCCTGGCCTCTGGCCAACGTGTCTCCACGATCACCAAGACCGGTAAGCGGGGCACGAAGCGCACCGGTGCCGCCCTCAGTTATCGCTTCGTGCGCGACGACACCGGCTGGAGGGTCTTCGTCAGCGTCGAAGCCCGTCCGGTGGCTCAAACCACCTCCCGACTCGCCGGCGCGATTGGCGTCGACATCAACGCTGATCACCTGGCTGTGTCCGAGACCGATCGGTTCGGCAATCTCGTCGCCCACTGGCGCATCGACCTGAATCTCTACGGCAAGACCCACGACCAGGCCAAGGCGCTGATCGGGGACGCTGTGGTCGAGGTCGCACGTCTCGCACAGGTCGCCGGCAAACCCCTGGTCATCGAACGTCTGAACTTCGCCAAGAAGAAAGCGGAACTGGAGGCGGTCGATCCTGCGCTGGCGCGGATGCTCTCCTCCTTCGCCTGCAACCGGATACTTTCGAACCTCAAGGCCGCCGCCTTCCGTGCCGGCGTTGAGGTCATCGAGGTTAATCCGGCGTACACCTCCGTGATTGGATCTGTGAACCACGCTCAGGTGCGCGGTATTTCAGTTCACATGGGCGCGGCCTTGGCCATCGCCCGTAGAGGTTTGGGTGGGTCCGAAAAACCGATCAAGCGAAGCCTGGTAGTACCAGCTCGCAACGGTGGCCACGTCACCTTCGTCCTACCCGTGAGGAATCGGGCGAAGCATGTGTGGTCACAGTGGTCGGCAATTCGGACTCAACTCAAAGCGGCGCATGTAGCGCATGTCCGGTCGGGTGGCTTAAACAGCCCACCCGCACCTTTGTCTCCAGCAATGCAGACACTGGGTGCTACCTGGACATCCACGGCGAAACCCCGTGGCGCGAATCGTGATCAGCACTGTTCGGGATCGCGTAGTAGGTGACATTCCATGGTGAATGGAATGCTTGTCTATGGATTTAGGAACGGCGAATGGCGTAAGAACAAAAGCATGGTGGCGAAAAGTCAAAATGGCCCAGATGGTGAATCCGGTGCCACACCCAAGCCGATCTCGCTCGGAGCCCGAA
>CAISUK010000409.1 GCA_903888645.1 uncultured Pseudomonadota bacterium
CGTGATCGACGAAGCCGGCGCAGCGCAACGGATCCTGCCCAAATCCAAGCAGAAAAAGATCATCGGCAAGACCGAGATTGAAGAGATTGTCGCCAAGATTGCCCGAATTCCCTCGCAGCATGTCTCCAGCGACGACCGCACCGCGCTGAAAAACCTCGATCGCGATCTGAAAACCGTGGTCTTTGGTCAGGATCCCGCCATCGAGGCATTGACCAAAGCCATCAAGATGTCGCGATCCGGTCTGGGTAATCCGCAGAAGCCGATCGGCTGCTTCCTCTTCTCCGGGCCGACGGGCGTCGGCAAGACCGAGGTGGCGCGGCAACTGGCTTATTGCATGGGCATCGAGTTGATCCGCTTCGACATGTCGGAATACATGGAGCGCCACGCGGTTTCGCGACTCATCGGCGCGCCACCAGGCTATGTCGGTTTCGATCAGGGCGGCCTGCTCACCGAGGCGGTGACCAAGAAGCCCCATGCGGTTTTGTTGCTGGATGAAATTGAAAAAGCCCATCCGGATATCTTCAATATCCTGTTGCAAGTGATGGACCATGGCACCCTGACCGACAACAATGGGCGCAAAGCCGATTTTCGCAATGTGGTGATCGTCATGACTACCAATGCCGGCGCCGAGGCGCTGCAGAAGACGTCGATCGGCTTTACTACCAATAAACAACCCGGCGACGAGATGGCCGAGATCAAGCGTTTATTCACGCCGGAATTCCGCAACCGGCTCGACGCCACGATCTCCTTCCGGGCGCTCGACAGCCAGATCATCCTGCGTGTCGTGGATAAATTCCTGATGCAACTGGAAGGTCAGTTGCACGAGAAGAAGGTCGAGGTCATTTTCACCGATGGCCTGCGAGCCTGGCTGGCCGAAAAAGGCTTCGATCCGTTGATGGGCGCACGGCCGATGTCGCGCCTGATCCAGGACGCAATTCGCTCGGCACTGGCGGACGAACTCCTGTTCGGCAGGCTGGCCAACGGCGGTCGCGTCACCATCGACCTCGACGCCGACGATAAAGTCATCCTGGTTTTCGAAAAGACACTCGAACCCGCACTCTGAGAGTACAAGCGAACATCGACGGCGGCCACTTCGGCCGCCGTCGCCGCTTCTGCCGGGGAAATCACCATGAGCCATGCAACCGCTGATCTGCTCGACGCCAACGAAGAAGCCGCGCGCGACGGCCGCATCCGGATCGTTGCCCCGATTTTCCGCTCCTATGGCGGCTTGCCGGCATTCTCCGGGCGAATCGCCACGCTCAAATTGTTCGAAGACAACTCCCTGGTGCGGAAATCGCTGGAGACGTCGGGCGACGGACGCGTTCTGGTGATCGACGGCGGCGGCAGCCTGCGCTGCGCGCTGGTCGGCGATCAACTGGCGCAGCTCGGCGTGCAACACGGCTGGTCGGGGATCGTGGTCAATGGCTGCATCCGCGACGCAAAAGCCATCGGCAGCATGGAAATCGGCGTACTCGCTTTGGCAACCCACCCGCTCAAGACGCTGAAGAAGAACAGCGGCGATTCCGATGTCAATGTCACGTTCGGCGGCGTAACTTTCCACCCGGGCGAGTGGCTTTATGCCGACGAAGACGGTGTGATTCTTTCGCCAGCGGCGATCGCAGCAACTGACTGAGCGCGGATACTCTGGTGAGACTTCCGCAGCAGAAAATCGACTGTCATGTATCTTATATAAGATACTACTGCAGCACACAATGACGATCGTTTCACATTCATGAAATTCATTTCGCCATGTAAAATATTATTCATAGCTAATTGATTTAATGTGATAAAGTTTTTGCGATGAAAGGCCAGATGGCTATTGTTGCTCTGCAAAAATATCTCTATACTTCACCCACATCACCGACCTGACGCGCGAAAACCACGCGCATCAAGTTTGCCAAGGCGGGCACTACCAGTTCCGCCTCGCTGGTCAACCGGAACCGATCTCCGGGCACCTCGTGAAAAAAGTCTGTAGCGGCAGCAGGCCCGCGTGCCGGCTTCGAGCAGTGAATAACAACGCAATTTCCCATCCAACCAATTTTTTTCAAGAGAGATTAGCCATGAGTCGTGATCAAGAAATCGCCAGACTGGAAAAAGACTGGGCAGAAAATCCCCGCTGGAAAGGCATCAAGCGCGGCTACACTGCCGCCGACGTAATCCGTCTGCGCGGTTCCTTCCAGATCGAGCAGACGCTTGCCCGCCGCGGTGCGGACAAGCTGTGGAATCTCGTCAACAATACCCCGTACGTGAATTGTCTCGGCGCCCTGACCGGTGGCCAGGCCATGCAGCAAGTGAAGGCCGGCCTCAAGGCCATTTATTTGTCTGGCTGGCAGGTCGCCGCCGACAACAACAGCTACATGTCGATGTATCCCGACCAGTCGCTGTATCCCGTCGATTCAGTGCCGACTGTCGTCGAGCGCATCAACAATTCATTCAAGCGCGCCGACGAAATTCAATGGGCCAAGGGCGTCAACCCCGGCGACAAGGGCTACACCGACTACTTCGTGCCCATCGTGGCCGATGCCGAAGCCGGTTTCGGCGGCGTGCTGAACGCCTACGAACTGATGAAGGCAATGATCCGCGCCGGCGCCGGTGGCGTGCACTTCGAAGACCAGCTGGCTTCGGTGAAGAAGTGCGGTCACATGGGTGGCAAGGTGCTGGTGCCAACGGCTGAAGCCGTGCAGAAGCTGATCGCTGCGCGCATGGCGGCAGACGTCTACGGCGTGCCGACCGTCATCCTCGCCCGCACCGATGCCGAAGCAGGCGACCTGGTCTCC
>CAISUK010000410.1 GCA_903888645.1 uncultured Pseudomonadota bacterium
AGTTCGAATCCCGCCGCCCCGACCAGTAATACCAAGCCTTTCGGAGAACCCGCCTAGTGCGGGTTTTTCGTTTTCTGGCTCCAGGGGAACCACTGGGGGAACCATAGGAAGCGGCTACGCATTGTTGTTGTCGCTGGGGACTACCGGATAGGCCGTGGTAGCGCCTGACACCATCAACTTATGCTGAATCTGAGCGTTGTAAGGATCCGGTATCTGGGCTAATTGATCGTGCTATGCCGATGTCGTCGGTGCAACAAGTCGCGGGCTATGTCCCGTCGCTGTATCACTCGTCGGTCTGAAGCGGAGCCTCACTGGGATTGAACATAGACTGAATTCAGTTCATCGACAATCTCTTGGAATCGGCCTCATAAAATCGCGAATGGTCATCGTTTGAGCCCCTCGCACCATGCCATATAGATGGCCGAGGAGATGCGCTGGCTGTCAGTCAGAACGTCGGCGGTTCGCGTGGCGATTGCTTCGATTGACTGGACGCCGGGCGTGTTTTCCACTGAGGCGATATCTTCGGCGCCGGCCGGGCCCAGCCAGGCGGCGATCTTGATGGCGTCGACCTCGGTGTGGAATTGCATGGCAAGATGTTTTTCGCCAACGGTAAACGCCTGGTGCGGGCAATGCGCGCTGCTCGCCAGCCAGTCGGCGCCGGTCGGTAGCGAGAAGGCCTCATGGTGCCATTGAAACTGCAGGAAGCGCGGCGCGCCGCCGAACCAGCGCCTGGCCCCGGCATTGCTGCATGACGCCACCTCATGCCAGCCGATTTCCGCGCTGGGCGATGCCGTCACCTCGGCGCCCAAAGCCCGCGCCATCAACTGGCCGCCGAGGCAATGGCCGATGACCGGAATGTCCGCGGCCATCGCTTCGCGCACCATTTCGATGGCTCTTACCAGATGCGGCAGCGGATCGTTGGCGCTCATCGGTCCGCCAAGAATGGCGTAGCCGCTGAAGCGGCGGATATCGCTCGGTAGCGCCTCGCCGAGATCGGCACGGACCATCTGCCAGGCGAGTCCTTGTCCATCGAGAAACTCGGTGAAATAGCATGGGCCGTCGTTGTCGACGTGCTGCAGAATGACGATCGGTTTCATGCCGCGACAATCTCGTCGAGACAGAAATCAAATGTCGCCAGCAAGCGGGCGACATCGTCACTACTGGTGTCCGGACAAACCAGCGTCATGTTGTGGAAAGGCGTGATCATGACGCCACGATTGAGCAGGTAAAGGTGGATCGCCCGTTCCAGCGGCGGATCGAAGGCGGCTTCCGCTTCAGTGCCGTTCTGCGGCGGTTGCGGCCGAAACTGGAACTCGCAACGGGCGCCGAGTTGCGTTACGCACCAGGCAAGTCCATGGCGATGGATCGCTGTCCGCAAGCCACTGGCAAGGCGTTCGGCGAGCGGTAGCATGTGCTGATAGGCGGCGGGCGTCATGACCTCGGCGAGATTGGCGCGCACGGCAGCCAGCGACAGCGCATTGCCCGAAAGCGTCGTACCGATGCCCGAATGCCCGTGTGGCGCATTATTCTTGGCGCGTTGCATGCGCTCCGCCATCTCGGCAGTGAATCCATAAACCGCACAGGGCAACCCACCGGCGATCGGCTTGCCGACCACCAGGAAATCGGCGTCGATTCCCCAGGCACGCGCCGCGCCGCCCGGCCCGGTGCTGATGGTGTGCGTTTCGTCTACGACCAGCAGGGTGCCGTGCTGCCTTGTCAATTGGCGCACTCCTTCGAGATATCCCGGGGCTGGCAAGACCATGCCGATATTGGTCAGTGCCGGCTCGGTGATGACGCAGGCCACCTGATTATCGGCCAGCGCCAACTCCAGTGCTGCCAGATCGTTGAACTCGACCACCCGGGTATACTCGGTAATGTCATACGCCTGCCCGAGCAGACTGTCGCGGCGTGCTGGCGAACCGTTGACCAGATCAATAAAGGTGTCGTCCACGGTGCCGTGGTAGCAACCGTTGAAGACCACGATATGTTTGCGAGCGGTGACGGCGCGCGCCCAGCGCAGCACAAAGCGGTTGGCGTCGGTGGCGGTCGTGGCCATCTGCCAGAACGGCAGTTCGAAACATTCTGACAACAGTTGGCCGACCGCGACGGCATCTGCCGACGGCAACATGACGGTGAGTCCCCGGGCCGCCTGCGCGGCAATCGCCCGCGCTACCGGCGCCGGACTGTGGCCGAACATTGCGCCGGTGTCCCCCAGACAAAAGTCGGAATACTCAAGCCCGTCGACGCAGGTGAAGTGGGCTCCCCGTGCTTCCTGCACAAACAACGATATCGGGGTGGACCAATCGCTCATCCAGTGCATGGGTACGCCATAGAGAAAATGTTCGGCCGTGGCCGTGGCCATTTCTTGGCAGCGCGGATGCGCAGCGAGAAAGGCAGCGGCTTCGCGACGACAGAGCGGTTCCAGCGCGGTAGTATTGATTGATGTGGCCATGGCTCTTCCGGGATCGTTCGATTGTGGCTATCCGGACGCACCGCGCCGGGCTAATTATCCGGATACTTCAGAAAACGCGGAACAGCGAATGCCGCAAGCTTCGGCTACTTCTTCTGGCTGACGAAGAGCTTGAACTTGACCAGAACTTCGTCGGCAACCGTTCCCGTGTCCGACCAGGCGCCTTCACCGATCTTGAATTGCGTTCGCGGCAGTACAAAATTTCCTTCGAACCATGCGCCTGAGCCTTCCGCGCGGACGATGAACGGCACCACCGTGTCACGGCTGATTCCCTTGATGCTCAGCGGACCGCTCGCTTCGTACCGACCGCCCCCGAGCGAGCGAATACGCGACGCAACGAAGGTGGCTTTGGGAAACAGCGCTGTGTTGAACCAGGATTTTCCCTTGACTTCCGAATCCGCTTCCTGGCTGCCACAGTCGATGCTGGCGATATCGACTTCGAAGCGCGCCTTGGCAGCCTCCGGCTTGGCCGGATCGACCGATACCTGTGCGTCGAACTTGCGGAAGCTGCCGTCGACGCTCACGCCCATCTGCTTGCTGACAAAGCCGATCTGGCTCTTCTCGGTAACAACCTGCGTCAGATCGGCGGCATGCGCTGTCAGCGCCATCAGACCAAGGGCGAAAACCGCGGTTCTCAAGATCGCGTCTTCCCCTCGGGACGCAAACTCATGCGCAACATCAGTCCGTCCTTGTCGATGAATTGATGCTTGATGGCCGCCGCAACGTGGATGACGATCAACAGCGCCAGAACATAGGCGACAGTCTCATGGACACCTTCAAGCAGTTCGCCGAGTTCCTTGTTCTTATGCACCAGGTCGGGCAAGGGAATGATGCCGAACCAGACGGTTTGATAGCCCTTGGCCGAACTCATCAGCCAGCCCGTAATCGGCACGATCAGCATAAACAGATAAAGCAGATGATGAATCGCCACCGACGAAACCTCCTGCCAGCGCGGCATGCCGGCGATGGGCGGCGGTGGCGGATGGCCGGCCCGCCAGCCAAGGCGCACTGCAGCCAGAAAGCAGACTGTCACGCCGAGCCACTTGTGATAGGAGAACAACTGCAACTTGGTCGGCGAAAGCTCCAGATCAGCCATGTAGAGGCCGATGGGAAAGGCCGCGAAAATCAAAAGTGCAACCGCCCAGTGAAGCAGGATGGTGACGGGATTATAGCGTTCTGTCATGACATGGACTCCTGATGGTTCGATTGCCTGATTGACGATCTGAAGCGAGGTGCTCAGGTCGCAAATACCTGTTTGATGCGCAGCGTCGTGCCGTCGCTGATCAGCGCCAGCAGTCGGTCGATATTCGGGTGCTTGCCGGGTGTCAAGCGTGCATCTTCGCCATGCTCGGCATAGATCTCCAGGCCTTTTCGGGCAGCCTCCGGGGTAATGGCGCCGAAGGTCTGGCCGAGGTGGTTGTAGACCGCGACCGAACCGGCCTGACCGGGTTTGTTGTCGATGCGGGCGACGACCTTGCCATCGGCTTCCAGCAGTTCGATTGCGGCCAGATGGGAAATGCCAGGTAGGTTTTTCAGGTTGTCTGCAAAAGCCACGTCAAATCCTCTTTGCCAGTTCGGCCGCCTTGCCGATATAAGATGCCGGAGTCATTTCGAGCAGGCGCTGCCGGTCAGCTTCGGGTATGTCCAACGCGGCGATGAAGACTTGCAGTGCCTCGCGGGTGATGCCTTTGCCGCGGGTCAGTTCCTTCAATTGTTCGTAAGGATTGGCGATGCCATGACGGCGCATCACGGTCTGCACCGGCTCGGCCAGCACTTCCCAACAGGCATCGAGATCGGCCGCCAATGCCTCTGGGTTGGCTTCCAGTTTGCCAAGGCCGCGGCTGCAGGATTCGTAGGCGAGCAGCGAATAACCGAAGGCGACGCCCATGTTGCGCAACACCGTCGAATCGGTCAGGTCGCGCTGCAGGCGCGAGATTGGCAGCTTTTCGGCCAGATGGCGCAACAGTGCGTTGGCCAGGCCGAGATTGCCTTCGGCATTTTCGAAGTCGATCGGATTGACCTTGTGCGGCATCGTCGACGAACCAATTTCGCCGGCCTTGAGTTTCTGCTTGAAATAGCCGAGCGAAATGTATTGCCAGAAATCGCGGTTGGCGTCGATCAACACGGTGTTGATGCGGGCGATGGCGTCGAACAATTCGGCCATGGCGTCGTGCGGCTCGATCTGGATCGTATAGGGATTGAACTCCAGACCGAAGGACTCGACGAAGCGGCGGCTGAATGCCTCCCAGTCGAGTTCCGGATAGGCCGCCAGATGGGCGTTGTAATTGCCGACGGCACCGTTGAATTTCGCCAGCAGGCTGACGGTGCCAATGCGCTGCCTGTCCCGCTGCAGCCGAGCCGCAATGTTGGCCATTTCCTTGCCCAGCGTGGTCGGCGTCGCCGGCTGACCGTGCGTTCTCGCCAGCATCGGAAGATCGGCCAAGGCGTGAGCAAGTTCGCGCAGGCGCTCGATCAGGCGATCGATGCCGGGCAGCAACACCGAATCGCGGCCACTCTTCAGCATCAGCGCATGGGAAAGGTTGTTGATGTCTTCCGAGGTGCAGGCAAAGTGAATGAACTCTGTGGCGCCCATGACTTCGGCATTGCCGGAGAGGCGCTCCTTGAGCCAATATTCCATCGCCTTGACATCGTGATTGGTGCGCGCTTCGATGGTCTTGATCGATTCGGCATCGGCAACCGAAAAACTGCTGACGACGTAATCCAGTTCAGCCACTGTCGCCGCGGAGAATGGGCTGACTTCGAGTATCGCCGGTTCAACGGCAAGCGCCTTGAGCCACTCGACCTCGACCCTCACCCGGTTGCGGATCAGGCCATACTCGGAAAAATGCACGCGCAACGGCTCCAACTTGTCGGCGTAGCGGCCATCGAGCGGCGATAGGGCGGTCAGTGGGGACAGTGTCATGGTGGGAAATGCGTGCGAAATGCGTGGGAAATGCTTCGAAAATACGCGTGCAATGCACAGGAGTGTTCGTCTGGTCAAATTTTATCACGCGCCCCGCGCTGCCTCCGGGTGTGACGTAAGCCCGCAGTCAGGCTGATGGTCGATGCTATACTTTTCGCGTCTTAATCCCTCGTCGTTACTCAACATGAAGCTGATCGGTTCACTGACAAGTCCCTACGTTCGCAAGGCGCGCATCGTCCTCGCCGAGAAAAAAATCGACTACGAATTCGTCCTCGATTCGCCCTGGATGGCCAATAGCCAAGTGCCTGCACACAACCCGCTGGGCAAGGTGCCGGTGCTGGTTCTCGATGACGGCAGCTCGCTTTACGATTCCCGCGTCATCGTCGAATATCTCGACACCGGCACGCCGAACAATCGCCTGATCCCGTCCTCCGGCCGCGAGCGGATCACGACCAAGCGTTGGCAGGCGCTCGGCGATGGCATTTGCGATGCCGCCGCTACGGCGCTCCTTGAATCGCGCCGGCCCGAAGGCGAAAAGAGTCCGTCATGGATAGCGCGGCAGCGTGGCAAAGTGGTCGCCGCGCTGAGTGCCGTTGCCGACGATCTTGGCGAGCAGCCGTGGTGCCATGGCAACTCCTTTTCGCTCGCGGACATCGCCATCGGCTGCGCGCTCGGCTATCTGGCTTTTCGCTTTCCGGATATCGACTGGCGCGACTCCCATCCTAATCTCGGCAGGCTCTACGACAAATTGATGCTGCGGCCGTCATTCATTGACACCGTGCCGCACGACTGACGTCAAACGATAACGCCGCCGCCCAGGCAAACTTTCGATTCGTAAATGACTGCCGACTGACCGGGCGTCACCGCCCACTGCGGCGCGGCGAAAACAAGCTCGCAACGTTCTGGATCGACTCGTTCAAGTTGGCACGCGGCATCGGGCTGCCGATAGCGAGTCTTCGCTGAATAAACCCAGTGAGCATGGGGCTGGCGGCCGCTCACCCACGACATATCGGTGGCTGCCAGATGATCGCGCAGCAGGGCCGGATGCTCATGGCCCTGGACCACGTAGAGCACGTTTTTCGCCATGTCCTTGGCGGCGACATACCACGGCAATTCGGGTGCGCCACGCACGCCGCCAATGCCCAGACCGTCACGCTGGCCGAGCGTGTGATACATCAGGCCCTGATGCTGGCCCATCAATGTATCGGTGTCCAGGTTGCGAATCTCGCCGGGCTGCAGCGGCAGATAGCGCGACAGGAACTCGCGAAACTTGCGTTCGCCGATGAAGCAGATGCCCGTCGAATCCTTCTTGTCATGGTTGGACAGACCGGCCTCGGCGGCCATTTTGCGCACGTCGCGCTTATAGATGTCGCCGAGCGGAAAAAGCGTTCGCGCCAACTGCGCCTGACCAAGTCGATAAAGAAAATAGCTCTGATCCTTGGTGCCGTCCTCGGCCTTGAGCAACTGGAACTCGCTGGCGGTTTCGCTGCGAAGCTCGCGCACCTGAGCGTAATGGCCAGTGGCAATCTTGTCGGCGCCCAGTTGCAGGGCGTGATCGAGAAAAGCCTTGAACTTGATCTCGGAATTGCATAACACGTCTGGATTGGGCGTGCGGCCGGCCTGGTATTCGCGGAGGAAATCGGCGAACACCCGGTCGCGGTAGTCGGCGGAGAAATTGACGACTTCCAGGTCGATGCCAATGACATCGGCGGCGGAAACAGCGTCGATCAGATCCTGGCGCGACGAGCAGTAATCCTCGGTATCGTCGTCCTCCCAGTTCTTCATGAAGAGGCCGATCACCTTCCAGCCCTGGCGTTTCAACAGCAGCGCTGCCACCGACGAATCGACTCCGCCGGACATGCCGACAAACACCGTTCTCCCAGCGCCATCAAACATCGGGTCCGCCTCCCTTAAGCCAAACTTCCAGCGGCATAATCACTGCCGGCTTGCCATTATCGACGAACCAGCTATCGACCACGAAACGTGCTGGTTCGCCCGCGCCGTTTTCCTCATGCTGATCCTCCGCCGTGGCTTCGTTGCCTTCGTCATCTTCTGCGTCGCAGTCATCACAATATTCGGGTTTCAGTCTTAGCGTTGGCCGCTGCTCCGGCGCATTCCGCAATCGCGGTAGCGTCAAGACTTCCAACTGTGCCGAAAAATGCTGGACGAAAAAAAAACGTGTGCGCCGGGCCGGCTCCAGCACCCGGTGAAAGCGCAGCCAGCCGCGCACTTCCAGCAGCCGGAGAAAGCGCGTCGTGGTGGTCGAATGATCGATGCAATCCATTCGGCCGCGGGCGTCGCCATCGGCGAAATTGCCACCCCGGTCGCGCCACACCGGCGTCTGCTGGCCAGCCCAGGCGTACATCTGGCCGACCGCAAGCGCCAGCGCATCGCGCTCACGCTCGGCGCTGCCGGCGTGCGCCAGCACACTGCGAATCCACTGCAACTGGGTTTCCAGATAAAGCGCCGGCGCTTCGCTGGCGCAACCGTAGTTGAAACAGATGTCTATAGACTCATCCGCGCAGGCGCTGCCGGCAAACATAAGGAACACCGCAATGGCGAACAGTCGCATCACGAACGAGTTACGAATAATGCCGAATCAATTCCAGCGGATAACGCCGGCCGGCCAGAAAATCGGTGATGCATTGCAGGATCAGCGGGCTGCGGTGGCGTTCGCGGCAGGCCTCGATTTGCGTCGGCGTCAGCCACACGGCGCGGACGATGCCATGGTCCAGCGGACGGCTTTCTTCGTGCGCGCCCAATTGGCCGCAAAAGGCAAAGCGCAGATAAGTGATGTCGCCCTGCGGTCGCGGCCATTGGTAAATGCCTACCAGTGCCTCCGGCAAGAAGTGCCAGGCGGTCTCCTCGAGCGTTTCGCGACTGCAGGCGGCGACAATGGACTCACCTTCATCGAGATGACCCGCCGGCTGGTTGAAGCGCAATCCGTCGGGCGTTTCTTCCTCGACCAGCAGAAAGCGTCCGTCGCGTTCTATGACTGCGGCAACGGTGACATTGGGTTTCCAGATTTCGCTCATGGCTGATATTTTATGATCTGTCAGACAATGACGAGTGCGCGCGAGGATGGGGAGCGAACTACAGCGTTGTGACTTTCGGCGTGCCCGGCAAATCGGCTAAAATTCGACTTTACCTGAAAAGAATGCTGGAGACCCACCATGTCCATGGCCGATCGTGACGGCTTAATCTGGTACGACGGCAAGCTCGTACCCTGGCGCGATGCCACCACCCACGTGCTGACGCACTCGCTGCATTACGGCCTGGCCGTCTTCGAAGGGCTCCGCGCCTACAACACCGTCAACGGCACGGCGATTTTCCGGCTCAGGGAACATACCGACCGCCTGTTCAATTCGGCGCATATCTACCGCATGCCAATGCCGTATGACAAGGCGACGCTGATCGAAGCGCACAAGGAAGTGGTCCGCGCCAACAATCTCGAATCCTGCTACATCCGCCCGATCGCCTTTTACGGCTCGGAAAAGATGGGCGTCAGCCCGCGCGGCGCGCAAACGCACGTTGCCATCGCGGCCTGGCCGTGGGGCGCCTATCTTGGTGAGGAAGGCTTGGAAAAAGGCATCCGCGTCAAGACTTCCAGCCACGCCCGCCACCATGTCAATGTCAATATGGCGCGCGCCAAGTTCGCTGGGACGTATGCCAATTCGATCCTCGCCAACATGGAAGCCACAGAAGACGGCTACGACGAAGCGCTGCTGCTCGATGTCGACGGTTTCGTTGCCGAAGGCGCCGGGGAGAACATCTTCATCGTCAAGGACGGCGTCATTTACGAACCCGAGATCGCCTCGGCGCTGATCGGCATCACCCGCAGTTCGGTCATCGCACTGGCCAAGGATCTTGGCTACACCGTGTTGTCGAAGCGGCTGACGCGGGACGATATCTATATCGCCGACGAAGCCTTCTTCACGGGTACCGCCGCCGAGGTGACGCCGATCCGCGAGCTCGACAACCGCCAGATCGGCGAGGGCCGCCGCGGCCCGGTCACGACCAAATTGCAGAGCCTGTTCTTCGATGTGGTCAACGGCCGGGTGCCGGCCCATGCCGACTGGCTGACGCCGGTCATTTGATTTTTCGTCGGAATCTTTTCCCGATTTTTTGTCCAGGTCCGCCATGTCCAAGCTCAACGAATCCGCCCGCGAAGTCAGCGTTACCGCGCACGATCTGCCGCTGCATTGCCCGGTGCTAGGCGCACCGCTGTGGGCACGGCATCCGCGGGTCTTCCTCGACGTGCTGAAGAGCGGCGAAGCAGCCTGTCCGTACTGCGGTACCAAGTACCGCTTCAGCGGCGAGCGGCCGAAGGGGCATCACTGATCGTCGTCCAGAGCTCTGGCCGCCGCAGCGCGATTTCATGAAGATTCTCGTCGTCGCCCCGTCATGGATTGGCGACACGATCATCGCGCAGGCGATGTTCTTGCGGCTACACGAGCAACATCCGGGGCTGACACTCGACGTGCTCGCTGCTGCGTGGAGCGCACCGTTGCTGGCGCGCATGCCGGAGGTTGGCAGCGTTATCGTCAGCCCGTTCGCCCATGGCGAGTTCGGTTGGGGCGCCCGGCGACAACTCGGCCACAGCTTGCGCGAAGCCGCCTATGA
>CAISUK010000411.1 GCA_903888645.1 uncultured Pseudomonadota bacterium
CTGCAAGCAGGCTCATTAGTGTGTCGGGCAGGGACTTATCCCATACAGGCGCCTGCGCTAGTATCGCTCGTCGATGTCGGTGCCTAAGGCTCTCCACATCGTCGCTTGAGAATGACAGGTAATCAAGAATAAGCTGGCATTCCTCGCAATGCTCTGCATCGGTCAGTGTCTCAGCTACATGCCAAATGAATGGCGTGAGAAGCTTCAGCGTCACCACTCGCGATGCTTGCTGAGGACTTACTAAAAGGAGTGCATGAAGATTCAGACGCTCCTTGATAAGATCGATAACCTTGTCTGGCTCGCACGGCCTCGATAGGAGATTGTGCGTCCCCACGAGCTGCGAAGCGCTCTCCTTTATCGCAGTGCTTGCTACACCAGTGTAAATGATTAACGGGACGCCGTTCGGGGTCTTACAGCCGGCTAGATCGCCGCTTCTAATAGTCCGCGCCAGAGCGAGACCAGCCTCCAGAGGCCCAGCTGCTCTCAATGCAGGTGAGCTAGTGCCAGGAGTCATCATGATGTCAATCACAATTGCAATGAACGGACCTTCCGTTAGCAGATACTCAACAGCCTCATCGACGTTCCCGGCGGCCCTAACGTTCGTGGCGAGGCCAAGAGCCAGTACTTCGGCGATACTTCTGCATTGAGGATCATCGTCGACCAAGAGAACCGGGCCAATAGGACTCGACCGGATCGTCATGCTTGCACCTCCGAAGAACGCGGAAACCATACGGTAAAAGTTGTTTTGCAGCCGCTCCAAAAACTGTCCCCCGGCTTCAAACGCTTGGCGCCACGCCGGCGATAACTGTCAACATCAACAGAACCGTGATGCTCATTCATTATACGCTCAACTACCGAGCAGCCGATGCCCGTACCCGGAACGTAACGTCTATCATCGTTGGGTTCCGGTGGAATATCCTTCCACGGCAGGCGCCATCCTTTTTTGAAAAGGTCACGGTTCGTGATCCACTCCTCCTTGATGCCTATCCCGAAGTTGGACACGGCTATGCCGATGCGAGTCTGGTCATCGTCCCTCAACTCAATGTGAATCCACCGATCCTTGCGGGCCTGCCTCATCAGATGAGGGGCGAAGGCCTTTTCAATTACTTGCCGATTGCCATTCCAGATGGCAGCGATGTCTCTCGGGGGTGTAGCTGCGGCTGCCAGCATCGGGCCTAATACAACGTCATTCAGTCGTTCAACCAGAAGCGCCTTACCCTTTGTTGTCCTCGCCCCTGCATCATTCATCCGCTGAAGCTCCGCCACTACATCGAGTAGTGCGTTGCGAAGGGACGAGGGGATGTGCGTCTGCTCGATAACTAGGATCTCAAGGATGCCGCTCGGATTCACCAGATCACTCGATCGGAACAGGGTGTAGCCGCTGCCCCGAGTGTATTTGATGGCGTTGTCGAGCAAGTTCGAGAACACGCTGTGAATCAGGCTCGCGTCGAGCTTGAGCGTCGGAAGAGATGCATACGAGAAGTCGACTAGCAGATCGATGCCTTGACGGTGAGCGAGGGGGCGATATACGTTCACCGCATCCAGGAGGATCGTACCGAGCTCCACGGGTTCTTGATGCAGTTTCGGAGGGCCTTCCGTTCCGTAGCAGTACAGCCAATTGGCTTGTTTGTTCTTCATGTGCTTCACGTAGTGATCCATCAGATCAAACGCTATGGCAACATCTGATGGCAAATCAGAACCGAACATGGCGGCTTGCAGGCGCCGAATCTTGGACATCTCGACCAAGATGCCGTTCATTGGAGAGCTCAACTCATGGCTGGCTTCCGCAATGAACTGCTGCTGGTGCACGATACGGTACAATGCGTCGAGGCGAGCGCTTAGGTGCCGCGTGACCTTCTTGAACCCCGACTGCTTGCTCGTCACCGTCTCCACGAGACTCCGTTTCGTATCATCAACCGGGCCGAATAGGATCAGGTCGGTAACTGGACCACATGTCGCATTCTGACCGGCCTGAGCCTGAATGTATATTCGGGAGGTGCCGTCCCACACACGTCCAAATCCTGGCCGAGTCTTTATCCACTCTGCCAGCGGGGAACGAGAGAGAGGCCGCGCAGGACGATCAACCGCAATCTGAACAGCTGGCAAATCTGCGAGAACTGAAAAGTCAAGATCCGCGGGCCAGTTGTGGCTGCCAATCATGTCCAATTCCAGCCC
>CAISUK010000412.1 GCA_903888645.1 uncultured Pseudomonadota bacterium
CGATCTCGGACCAGCCACCTGCAACTGCCTCAACCCACCCAGTACCCACACCTATCGGCTGTTCTGGTTTTTAAAGAACTTTGCACACCGTTCTGTGCGTCTCCGCGAGCAGCGAAGAGGGGCGATTATATGGAGGGAATCGGCACTTGTAAACCCCGCCCAGAGCTTTTTTTATCGGACACATGTCGATCGCGGTAAACGACAACGGGCCTGGTATGGCGCCAGGCCCGTTGTCTTGATTACACCGCTATTTCAGAGGCGCTCAAATATGGCCGCGATTCCTTGGCCACCGCCGATGCACATGGTAACCAGAGCGTATTTGCCGCCGGTACGCTGCAGTTCATAGAGTGCCTTGGTGGCAATGAAAGCCCCGGAACAACCAACCGGATGGCCAAGCGCGATGGCACCGCCGTTCGGATTGGTCTTCGCCATATCCAGGCCCAAAGCCTTGGCCACCGACAGTGCCTGGGCGGCAAAGGCTTCGTTGGATTCGATCACGTCCATCTGATCCAGGGCCAAGCCAGCCTTCTTCAGCGCCAGTTTCGAGGCCGGAATCGGACCTTCGCCCATGATTTCGTTGGGCACGCCGGCAACCGAGTAAGACACCAGGCGAGCAATGGGTTTATGTCCGGCACTCGCGGCCACATCGGCAGCCGCCAAGACGAAGAAGGCAGCGCCATCGTTAATCCCCGATGCATTTCCGGCAGTCACCGTGCCGTCTTTCTTGAAGGCCGGCTTCATCTTTGCCAGTGACTCAAGCGTTGCGTTGGGTTTGCCGTGTTCGTCGGTATCAAAAACAACCTCGCCCTTCTTCGTCTGTTTGACGATGGGTACGATCTGCGACTTGAACCGGCCATCGGTAATGGCCGCTGCGGCGCGGCGCTGCGACTCCAGGGCAAACGCATCCTGATCCTCGCGAGTGATGCCCCATTTGGTTGCCAGGTTTTCCGCAGTGATGCCCATGTGGCCGACGCCAAAGGGATCAGTCAGTACCGCCACCATCATGTCGATGGCCTTGGTATCGCCCATCCGGGCGCCGCTGCGCAGTGCCGGAAGCATATATGAGCCCTTGGACATGACCTCGACACCGCCGCCGATTCCATAATCGGCGTCACCCAGCATGATGTTCTGGGCGGTCGTAACGATAGCCTGCAGACCCGAAGAACAGAGACGGCTCACCTGCATGGCCACCGAATCCATGGGCAGCCCGGCCTGAATGGAAGCGACGCGCGAAACGTAGGCATAACGCGAATCCGTCGGAATACAGTTACCCACGGTCACGTAATTGATCTGCAGCGGGTCCACACCCGAACGAGCTACCGATTCTTTCATCACGATGCCGGCCAACTCGCTCGCCTCCATGTCGGCGAGGGCACCGCCGAACGTTCCGATCGCGGAACGAACCGCGCTCAATATCACAACATCCTTATTAGCCATTTACCACTCCTTTATGAAATTTTCAGTGTCCAACCCAGCTCGCCAGCCACAGCAAAACGAGCAGCAGCAGGCCCAATACCAAGGTACGCCAAACGAGGCCTACTGTGCTTTGCATCAGATCGGCATCGGCAGCATCGCCGAGTCCCAATTCAGGCCGATCGCCGACAATGCCGCCAGCGATTTCCGGGTCGATTTCTTCGCTAATCGGTTGCCCGAGACGGACGCCCAAGGCCCCCGCGCCACTGGCGAGGAGTATACCGGAGGACCTGTCTGGCCAGCGACCGCCCTGCGTTCTCCAGCAGTAGACAGCATCCTCAAAATCGCCAACCACTGCAAACGCAGCCGCCGTCAGCCGCAGCGGCAGCCAGTTGATTGCGGCAAAAGCACGCCGCGAGAACTCGCCAAATCCAGCAACTCCACCAAACTCCCGATCATTACGAGCACCCCAGTGCGACTCGAAAAATAGCGACAAGCGATACAGCAACGCACCGGCCGGCCCCAGCAATACAAACCAGAAAAGCGGCGCGCATACGCAGCGATGCGCTGCC
>CAISUK010000413.1 GCA_903888645.1 uncultured Pseudomonadota bacterium
GGGCAGCGTCGATACTTGTTTGGGCCCGATCCCATTCAGGGCTGAACCAGTTAGCCTGCGGCTTGTCAGCACGCACCGTAACACCGAGCAATTCGCCGCTGTCCGGATCGAAGTGCAGCCCGCCATCGACGTCCGCACTCGGATGTGAAATTGCCATCTCACCCAACTGATTTCGCTCCAGATCGAAGGGGTAAATGGCGGTGAGATCGCGTGCCAGGTGGGCGGATACCCACATCGTTTTCCCATCGGAAGAAAATCCGATTGGGCGCCAGTTGTCTGCAGCGTAAAGATTGGCGAAACGGGCAACTTGACTCCATTTTGCATTTTCACCAGGACGATGCCAGACGAGCGCATGACCCTCTCCGTCAACCGATACGACGGCACGAAGCTGGCCGGCGCTGTCCGCTGATGCGTCAACGATGTCGCCGGCAATGCCAAACACTTGCGAACTCTCGCGCCCAGTTCGCGTGTTCATTCGCATGACGGCCTGGCCCTTCTTGCCCGATTCTTCCTTGACGATCAAGATGTCGTCGGTGCCACGAATGCGTTGAAGATAGTCGGCGCCGTGATAGATGCGAACAAACGCTGCGGAGTTTTGCTGTTTCTTGAAGGTTGGCATCAACTCCCGCAGTTGTTCGCCGTCTGCGTCGACCGCGAAAAGCCCCTGCCCGGGTTGGTCGCCCAATGGAGATGCCTGATCTCGAAGGTTGAAAACCAGACGCCGGTCATTGATCCAGGTGAACCAGGCAACGTCGGCATCGCCGAAAGCGGCAACTGTCTTGGGTTTACTGGTTTCCAGATCAAGCACTATCAATCGCATGCGATCGCCAATTCTGGCTGTTGTCGCCAAGAGTTTGGCGTTTGGCGAAAGTTCGGCGTGACCATGCCGGGGATGCTCGAACAGTATCTCGATGGAAATTGAGTTGGCAGGTTCTGCGCCGCCCGCTTCAACGGCGCTCATGCCGCAAGAAATAAGTAACGGAAGTGCAAACCAGAGTTGCGAACCGGCTCTGCGCAAGCAGCAGAAGCAATCATGAAACGAATCGGCAACGCCGTAGGAAACAAATGTCAAAGTCATTTTCTCTGAAATCAGTCGCATATCATCGGGGTCCCGCGCAAGATTGCAGCGACGACCTTTTCGAGCTTTCCAATACGCGTGAGATCCTTTGTCACTGAAGCATCAATGGCAGCTCAGTCCGCAACAAATGCCAACTGATGGGCTCCTGAAAAAAGAACCCCCAACCCCGCTTGCGACGGGATGGGGGGCAATTTTCGACGACATCCTCGATGGGTTGAGGGAAAGATACTTGGCAGGTACTTCTAAGTCGAGCCTCGTCCTATTGATGATCGAATTTCGACAAGATCAGAACGAGTACTTCGCTCCCAACGTGAAGAAACGTCCAATTGCACCAGACTGATGCCACGTCTGGTTGTAATTGATGGCGTAGGTCAACACCATGTACGGATCAAACGGCGCCTTACGATCAAAGAGGTTCTGGATCGAAAAATTGATATCCAGGTTCTTGGTTGGCGTCCACTTGCCGAAGAGGTCAAACGTCGTGAAGGACGGCACCTCGCAGTTGTTATACGGCTTGCCGTTCGGGTCAAACACGGCGCAGTCCAGACTGCCACCATTGTAGGTGTAGTACACCCCATTGGTGTTGTCGGAAGCGGTGCCATCTCCGTTGTCAACAGCTTGTTCACCCTTGTGATCGACCATCTTCAACGGGCCGACGTAGTTGATCGCGCCGGTAAGCGTCCACGGGTTGTGGTCCCAGGTCAGCGACAATGTCCCCTTGTTCTTCGGGGTACCGGCACCCGAACTCAACACGATCGGGCCTTGCGTTCCGGCGTAGTCCAAGACATTGCCGTTGGCGTCGGTGCGCTGGAATTTGTTGACGTGGGTCCAGTTAAAGTCAACCGTCAGCTTGCCCGACCCCTCGCCCAACTTCATCTTGTGGCGCAGATTGAAGTCGTAGCCATCGGTCTTCGTCGCCGTCGCGTTGCGATAGAACCCTGTGACCGTCGAGATGTTGCCGTCCGTGCCGTAATAGATGAAGGTGTTCGGCTCCGCGCCGGCAATCTTCGTGGAAGCGGGGCCAGTCTGCGGCAAGCCGGCAATGATCGTCGCCGGGTCAGCCTGCACGATCTCGTTCTTGCGATCAATTTTCCAGTAATCCAGCGTCGCGCTGGTACCAACGAATGGCTCGACGATCAAACCCAGCGTGTAGGTCTTGGCCGTCTCGGGCTTGATATTCGGATTCCCCTGCGACAGAATTCCGACGCTCGTGAAGCCGAAACTGGAACCGCCCGATTCAGCCGGACCAGGCGCGCGGAACGCTTCGGCATAGTTGCCGCGCACCGCAAGCCAATCAACCGGTGTGAGTTTGAAGCCGACTTTCGGCGTCGATGAATCACCGACATCCGAATAGTGGTCAAACCGCGCGGCCGCGCTAAGTTCGAGCCACTTGGTCACCGGCGCGGTGACTTCACCGTAGAGCGCAGAGACCATACGGTTCGCACTAAATTCCGAATAACCTAGCCCGACGATTGCTCCGGTATCCGTGCCAGGGACGGCTGGGGTGTTCGCTTCTTCCCAGCGGGTCTCCGCTCCAAGCGCCACACCCAGCGACCCGCCCGGGAGATCCATGACTGGGCGCGTCACCTTGAGGTCGATCGACTTGATCGTACTGGTCGGGGTGATTTCAAGCGCCGGCGAAATGGCAGCCAGCACGCTGGGGGCCGTTGCCACCGTGTTGCTGATGCGATAGGTGCCATTGTTCAAGGCCGCTTGCATGGCGTCGTAGTTGATGAAACCGGTCCTTTGGTCCCTCAAGCGGCTCGATATGTACGTGAGACCGACGTCGAAGTCCCAGCCCCACGCTGTGCCTTGCAAGCCTTGAACCAGTCGAACCACCTGATTGTCTGTCTGCTCGTCTCGCCCGCCGTTCATCGGGCGAATGAAGAGCGACCGGTCTACCCCAAAGGTGTTGTCTGGATGCGCGGCGGGAAGCGTCATGAAACCGTGAACAATGAGTGGGTTAAAGGGGTCACCCGGCTTAAAGACCCCGCCATCGTTGTTCGCACCCAAGGTGCCATTGGCTTTCGTCTTGGTGGTGAAAAATCCCAGCTCAATGTAAGCCGAGAGCGACTGAGAGAATTTCAACGTACCCTTGGCGAATATATTCAGTCGGTCGGTAGCGGGCTGCACTTCCTGCTCTTGCAGCGAGTTGTAAAGGCATAGACCAGTGGTTGCGCTGACATTGCCGCCGCACGAAAGCAGGTTCACCCGGGCTCCGCCACCCGTGGCACTTCGAGTTATCCCATAGGGAGAATTGGAAGACGGGCCCAAGCCAAAATAGGGTCGATTTTCCCCGTTGGTGGTGTCAAAGAACCCGTGCGAGGTGAGATCAGTCTGCCCGATGAATCCCCGATCAGTTGACCAGATGTTCTTCTGCTGCGACGCCTCGAAACTGACGAAGAAGTTGTAATTGTCGGTATCTATGTTGCCTCTGCCAAATGAGCCAAAGGCGCGCGTCGTCGCGCCGTCGCCGCGGCTGGCCTGACCGTAAGAGGCACCCACCGACGCGCCAGTGTAGTTCTGGCGCAGGATGACGTTGACCACGCCGCCGATCGCGTCCGAGCCGTAGATGGCAGACGCGCCGTCTTTCAGGACTTCGATTCGATCCACTGCTTCGAGCGGTAGCGAGTTCAGGTCAACGAAATTGCGGGTGCCGTCATCTGCGAGCCCGTAGGTGGTCATGCGGCGACCATTGACCAGAACCAGAGTCGAGTTGACGCCTAGACCGCGCAGCGAAACCGCCGCAGAACCGGAAGCAAAGCCGTTGGTGAACGACGACGGAATCGAGCCCTGGCCGTCAGCGGTAATGGTACGTAGCACTTCCTGGATGGATTGCTTGCCAGATTTCTCAATGTCTTCGCGCGTCAATATCTGCACTGGCGATGCAGTCTCGGCATCTGTACGCTTGATGTTCGACCCGGTGACGGTGACCCTCTCGACTTTCTGCTCGCCGGCCTGCTGCGCCTGTGCCACCGCCGGAATCGCAACAAACGCACCTACCCCAATGGCATGAGCAAGTATCAGGGCAATCGGCTTTTTCTTGTGAACTATCATGGGCTTTTTCTCCTAGTCATTGAAAAAATGAGAGTGACGACGGCGTCGATATTGACGCCGAGCGCACGAACGAACGCCTGCAACGGCCTGCATGCCACGAGATAAAACACTGCGAGGTTGCTTTCCCTGAGCCGGTTTCAATTTTTGTATTGAACTATTGACGGTCTCTTTGTAATGCTTTGTAACCGTTATATGACACATTAACGTGATTTTTCGCACGTTGCAAGTGGCATTGCAACAAATGTGTCGCCGTTACAACAGCGGTCCTGCAACAAAATTGACCTGCCCGGCGGGGTCATGTAGTTGAAAATGGTTCCTGTTTGCCGAGAAGCGCGAGACCAAAATGTGTCGTGGCAGGACGACGTCATTGCGGTTCCGGATTCGATCGCGACACCGAAAAAACACTCGATTCCGGCTTTCGGCGGAAAGGTGGGGAGCCGGAATGCTCCGCTGAAGTTCGGCAATGACGAACGGACTTGGCGTTTTTTGTGCCGAAAGGGTGGTGGTCACTTCCTGGAGTCATGGCGCTGTGCAGTCTGCCATGACATGTGGCAACCGATGCTGGCGCCGAAGACCCGGGTCAATCCTGAACTTGCTGGTCGGTTTTTGTCAAGATTTCCACGGGTTGATGACGGGTACCCCCGCAGCAAGAAATGGCGCCGTATCGCGCGTTGCTACGGTAAAACCGCATACGGATGCGATCGCAGCAATCTGCGCATCGGCAACCGAAATGATCGCCCCAATGGCGCGAGCGCGACCAACCAGTGGCGCATAAGCCGTAGCCGCCTTGGCATCGAACGATACAATTCTCGAACCAAACAGCAGTGCCATCAATTCGGACAGCGCAGCCGCAAGCCCTGCTTTGCGTTTGCCGTCCGGCAGGATTTCAATGCCCAGGAGCAACTCGGAGAGACTGGTTGCAGTCACATACAGGGTTTCGGCTATTTGCTGGTCCAGCCACGTCTGTACGGCAGGGTTGCCGTTCGGCCGCATCGGCTCCGAAACGACGTTTGTATCAAGGATGATCATTCAAACTCTGCCGGTACAGTCGGTGTCTGATCGCGACTGATGTCAATATCCAGGCCACCGCACCGCTGCCCGAATGCGGCCAGTTCCGATCCGATTTTGAGTCGCAACTTGGGTCGTACAACATCTTCCAGAATTTGCCGAATTTCCGCTTCGGTACTGCGCCCATTCTGGGCCGCACGTACCTTGAGCGCGCGATGCGTTTCGTCGGGCAGATTGCGAACGGTAACGACGGACATTTGACTTCACTCCGAAATTTTTGACAGCGATGATAGCAGTTTTTCATCGTCGCCGGCAACATATCGTATCGCTCCAAATCATTTCTGGCCAGCATCTAGGTCGGGTTGCGCTGCGCTAATCCGCCCTATTGAACGTGTTTGATGGGAGACCTTCGGTGCGATAAGGCTGCAGCGAAACTGAAGGCAAACACTGGATTCCGTCCTGCGCCGGAAAGACCGAGTGGGGCGTGTGGCGGGGCTGGTCGGCAATCACCTATGGTCGGATTTCCGGCAACAAGGGAGACCAATCCAGATCAAGAACACTCCAAACAAGCGGTACCGCTTTCTAAGAAAGTCCTACTGGAATAAAACATAAAGGGATATTAAAATCGGATTTTTGACGAAAGGAGAGCAAGATGCTTCAGACCTTGCGGAAAGCTGGTGGCTCGCTTGTCATGACGGTGCCCAAGGCGTTTATAGACCAGAATGGACTGGCGGATGGTTCACAGGTCGAGCTTCATCTTTTGGGGAAAAAGATGACCGTTGAGGCGCCGACTCGCCCCCGATATAAGCTGACCGACCTGATGGCTGAGATGCCCGAGGGACTGCCGCGTGTTGAAGGCTGGGACGAGATGCCCTCGGTCGGATTGGAGAACGGCTAATGGCGTACCTGCCGAACCGTGGCGATATTGTGCGCCTCGATTTTGACCCTGCCTCCGGGCGCGTGATGAAAGGACCGCACTTCGGCCTGGTGGTGAGTGGCAAGGTTTTTAACCAACAAGGACTTGCGATGATCTGCCCGATTTCACAGGGTGCCGCCGCTGCGGCCCGCACCTACGGTACGGTGGTGACGTTGATGGGTGCAGGAACGGATACACAGGGGGCAGTTCATTGTCATCAGTTGAAATCGCTGGACTGGCGGGCGCGGAACGTCCGTCTCCAGGAAACCGTGCCACAGCATTTCGTTGATGAAGCCCTCGCTAGAATCGAAGCCATTCTTTTTGTGTAGGCATCATGACCGAAAATAATGAAGGCCTTGTGCTTGAGCATCTGCGGGCGATCGGCGGCGATGTCGCCAACATCAAGAGTGAGATCGGTGAAATCAAGATGCATGTCACCTCTATTGATGAGCGGCTGACCCTCGTGAAAAAGGGGGTTGCCAATATCCACGGTGACCTGGCTTTGCTCTGACGCGCCAGATATTGATCATCTTGTCGATTTGCCACGGTCGGCGAAATCGTGTGCAATGCCGGGACTATGGCTGAAGCGAAAAAATACGAAATCAGGGTGGGCGTGACCACGCAGTATCTGGACGATCAGTCCGATCCGACGAGTGGCCGCTTTATTTTTGCCTACAACATCGTCATCAGCAATTTCGGCACCGTGCCGGCGCAGCTGATCTCCCGGCACTGGGTCATCACCGACGCCGAAGGCCAGGTACAGGAAGTTCGCGGCCTCGGCGTGGTTGGTCACCAACCGCTGCTGAAACCGGGGCAGCAGTTTGAATACACCAGCGGCTGCAATTTGGCGACGCCGGTCGGCACGATGCGCGGCAGCTACCAGATGACGGCCGAGGATGGCACCCAGTTCGAAGCGCCAATCCCCGAGTTCGTGCTGTCGATGCCGCGGACGCTGCATTGATTTCACGCGTCATGGTCAGGGGAACTCGGCAGTCGCTGCTTGCCCTGACTGCCGTCTTGATGGCGAGCACCGCCCAGGCGCAAAGCTGCGATCAGCTCCCGACCTATCTTGACGATGCGCGCCTGACCTTTGGCGAAGTGCGCGACGACGTGGATATTGACCGGGCGATGGCGCTGGCTCGGCAAGTGCGCGGCGAGCTTGGCTATGCTGCCAGTGCGGCACTGTCTTGCCGCTGCCAGCGAACTTACCTGCAACTGATGACGGCGACCGCCCGTGCTCGTCAGGCCGAGGATTCCGCCAACATGAGCGAGTTCATGGCGCAGTTCAATCTCTCCATTCTTGCCTACAACGAGGCGCTGGCGGCCTTGCGCAACTGTCCCTGAGGCTTTTTGCGTGTTTGTCGAATGCATAATTGGATCGTTATTCCGGCGCAGGCCGGAATCCAGGACGCGGCGCCGAACCCGAGGCCGGCAATCGGTTGAAAGAACTGGACCCCGGCCTGCGCCGGGGCGACGACCGGAGGAAGTCCCCGTGGGACGACCAAGGGGAGCCGCCGTGAGGCGAGCAAAGGACTCCCCGTGAGGTGAGCAAAAAGAGCCCCTATGGGGCGACCAGTGGCAGTCCCTGCGGGGCGAGCGGCTTGCCGTTTTGCGCGGTTGCCGAACGCTTTGCCCGCCGTGCACCCGCGTCATTTATCGACGCACTGGCTGAAACCCATGATGCCAATCGAGTCTTTTTCGGTCAGCAATTTGAGGCTAAGACATGCCACAATGCGCGACTTTGCGCCATCAAGAGCGCTTATGCCGGATTTGCATGATGAAAATTTACCCGACGCGTTCCCCGAATCTCTTCATTGCCTTGCTGCTCGCACTCGCCCTGGGCGCTTGCGGTAGTGGTGCCGACAAGGCTGCAAACAGCGCGGCAAATAGCGCCGCCGCCGGTCCGTCGCTGTTGATCGCGGCGGAAGATGTCTACTCGGTGACCAGCAAGTCCTTGGCTGCGGGGCCGTCGATCACCGGTTCGGTGCAGCCGGAGCGGCGCGCCGACCTCCGCACCGAGGTTTCGGCAGTGGTGCTCAGTGTGCATAAGGAAAACGGCGATGCAGTGCACCGTGGCGATTTGCTGGTCAGCCTTGATGCCACCGCCATTCGCGACGCGCTGACTTCGGCGGTGGCCAGCAACCGCGCCGCGGAGCAGTCGTTCGAGCAGGCGCAGCGACAATTCGAACGCCTCAAGACCTTGCGCGCTTCGGGCATGGCCTCGACCCAGCAGCTCGAGGACGCGGAAACACGCCGCAACAATGCGCAGAGCGATCGCGAGGCCGCCAAGTCCAGGGAGGTGCAAGCAAGGCAACAGCTGCAGCGTACCGAGGTGCGCGCACCGTTCGATGGCATTGTCAGCGATCGCAAGGTGTCGGCCGGCGACACGGCGCAGATCGGCCAGGAACTGCTTAAGGTGATCGATCCGCGCAGCATGCGCTTCGAAGGGCTGGTCTCGGCGGATCGCATCGGCAGCGTCACGGCCGGGCAGAGCGTGGTGTTTCGCGTCAGCGGCTACGTCGGCGAGGAGTTCATCGGCAAGATCCGCCGCGTCAATCCGGCAGCCAACGCGACCACGCGACAGATCGAGGTGCTGGTTGATTTTGCCGACGACCGGCATCCGAAGCTGGCCGGTCTCTATGCTGAGGGACATGTCGAAACGGAGAAGGCCCTGGCGCTGGCGCTACCCGGCACGGTGCTGGTGCGCGACGGCGACGCGACTTCGGTATGGCGGCTCAAGGATGGCGCCGTGCAAAAAGTCACCGTCGATCTCGGCGAACGCGATCCGCGCAGCGGCGATTATCTGGTCAAGCGCGGCGTGGCCGATGGCGACCGCATACTTCGTCATCCCACCACGCAGCTCAAGGACGGACAGAAGGTCGAATTGGCCGCTGTCGCAGCGACGCCCGCCACAACGCCTGCCGCTGCCGCGGCAACCCCCGCTGCTACCAGCGCTGGTGCCAAATAAGCCATGCTGCTCTCCGATTTCAGCATCAACCGGCCGATCACCATGATCGTCATCATCATCGGCCTGATGGCCATGGGGCTGCTGGCTCTGAAGAATCTTCGCGTCAATCAGATCCCCGATGTGCAGCAACCGGTGCTGGTCATTAGCATTCCCTATCCCGGCGCTTCGCCGGAGACGGTCGAGCGCGAAATCATCGATCGCGTCGAGAAATCCCTGCAGAGCATCCCGCAGGTCTATCAGATTCGCGCCACCGCCAAGGAAAGCGTCGCCACCATCATCATCATCTTCAATTTCAAGAAGAACATGGTGGAGGCTTCCGACGAGGTGCGCAACGCCATCGCCTCGGTGCGGCACAAGCTGCCGACCGAAATGCGCGAGCCGATCTTGCAGCGGTTCGACCCCGGCGCCGAACCGATAATGCAAATTGCATTATCTTCGACGACGCTGTCGCACGCTGAAATATCCCGGCTGGCGGAAGACAAGCTGGCCGACCGGTTTCGTGGCATCGATGGCGTCGCCGTAGTTTCGGTCAATGGCTCGCTGAGTCGCGAGCTGTCGGTCCTGCTGCGCGCCGAGAAATTGCGCGAGTACAACATTTCCGTGGCCGAAGTGGTCCGCGCTCTGCAGAGCCAGAACACCACGGCACCGGTGGGGCGCGTCAAGGGCGCCCTTGACGAGCAGAGCATCCGCCTGGTCGGACGCATCGAATCGCCCGCCGAGTTTGCGCAGATCGTCTTGAAGCGACAGGGCAACGAAGTGGTGCGGCTCGGTCAGGTGGCCAGTATCGAGGATGGTTTTGCCGAGCTGAGCGGTTTCAGCTTGCGTAACGGCCGCGCCAATGTCGGCATGTCGGTGACGCGTTCGCGGGACGCCAGTACCGTCAGCGTTGCCAACAAGGTGCGCGATCTGGTTGCCGAAATCAACAAGACGCTGCCGGCCGGAACGAAACTGGAAGTGACCCAGGATGGTGGCAAGGATGCCCAGGCCAGTCTGGAAAACGTCATCGAGGCGCTCTTGTTCGGCGCGCTGCTGACCATCGTCGTGGTCTATGCCTTCCTCAATTCCTGGCGCTCGACGCTGATCACGGCGTTGAGCCTGCCGACCTCGGTGATCACCGCCTTCATTGCTGTCTGGCTGTGCGGGTTTACACTGAATTTCATGACACTGCTGGGGCTGTCGCTGGCCATCGGCGTGCTCATCGATGATGCCATTGTCGTTCGCGAAAATATTGTTCGCTTCATGGAACGCGGTGCTGACCGGCGTACTGCGGCGAGCGCCGGCACCGCCGAAATCGGCCCGGCGGTAACTTCGACGACCATGTCGATCATGGCAGTTTTCATACCGGTCGCTTTCATGGGTGGCGGTGCCGGCGAGTGGTTTCGGCCGTTCGCGCTTACTGTCGCTGCCGCGGTGATGGTCAGCCTGTTCATTTCGTTCACCGTCGACCCGATGCTGTCGGCCTACTGGGGCGATCCACCCGGGCACCAGAATCGGCCGAAACGCGGCATCAGCAAATGGCTGGCGGTATTCAATAGCTGGTTCGACCACCAGTCGGACCGCTATGGCTACGTCATTGCCTGGGCGCTGCATCACCGGCGTTGGATGGCGTTGATCGCCGCGGTCAGCTTCGTCGGGGCGCTGGCACTGCAAGTGCAGTTTGGCGGCTCGAGCTTCCTGCCCAAGTCGGATTGGGGTGTCATCGCCATCGAAATTCGCACGCCATCGAGCGCCAGTCTCGACTACGCCAAGCTGAAAGTCGAGAAGGCGGCGGAGCTGGCCCGAGCCATTCCCGAAACCGTGGCGACCAATAGTTCGGTGCACGCCGGCGGCGGGCGCGTCTATGTCGATATCGGCAAGAGTACCCAGCGCAACCGCTCGGCGCTGGAGATCTCCGCCGAGTTGCGGGAGTCGCTCAAGCGCCTCGTCGGTGGCGAGTACACAGTGCTCGACGACTTGAACAACGGCGCGCGCAAGCCGGTGCAGATCCAGTTCTCCGGACCCGATTCGCGACGCCTGACGGCGATCACCGCCGACTTCATGGACAAGCTCGCCAAGGTGCCGGGCGCTGTCGATGTCGGATTGTCGGAGCAGGAACCCAAGGATGAATTGAAGATCGAGCTGAATCGCGGCCTCGCCAATGCCTTGGGCATTTCCGCAGGGGATGCGGCACAGGCGCTGCGCGTCGCCTTTGCCGGCGTCGAGGTGGGCGACTGGGTCGATCCGTCCGGCGAGTCGCGCGACGTCGCGGTGCGCCTGCATCCCGACGATCGCGTCACCGCCGCCAATATCGAGCGCCTGCCGATCGCCGTGAGCGGCAGCAACATGATGGTGCCACTGGATCAAATCGCCACCGTCACCATGGGCACGGGCCCGGCGCAGATCGAGCATTCCGATGGCAAGCGCATGATCGCGGTGTCGGCCAACGCTCAGGGGCGTTCGCCGGGCGAGGTGACTGCCGATGCGCTGAAGATTGCCGACAAGATCGACTTCCCGCCCGGCTACGGCATCCAGCTGGGCGGCGACTCGCGCGACCAGAAGGAAGTGTTCAGCGAAATGGGCATTGCGCTGGTCATGGGCATCGCCCTCATGTACCTGATCCTGGTCATACAGTTCAGTTCTTTCACGGCGCCGCTGCCGGTCATGTTGTCGTTGCCGCTGAGCCTCATCGGCGTGGTGGTGAGCCTGCTGGTGACCGGCAGCACGCTCAACCTGATGAGTTTCATCGGCGTCATCATGCTCATGGGCCTGGTTGCCAAGAACGCCATCCTGCTGCTCGACTGCGCGCGCACCAAGCAGGCGCAGGGGCTCGATCGGGAAGATGCCTTGATGGACGCCGGGCGAGTCCGGTTGCGGCCGATCCTGATGACGACCTTCGCCCTGATCGCCGGCATGATGCCGGTCGCCATCGGCCTCGGCGAAGGTGGCGAATTCTATCGGCCGATGGCCATCGCCATCATTGGTGGCACCATCACATCGACCATCCTGACCTTGCTGGTGGTGCCGACTTTTTATGACAGCATCGAGATCGCCCGTGATCGCGCCCTGGCGAAATTCCACAGGCGTACCGAGCGGTGGAACCCGCTTGTGGCATTCTTTCTGACCCTGTTCGAGGCGGTTCTGGCGATCCTTCTGGTCCGCCTGGCCTATCGCATCGTCAAGCGCTTATTCACGCCGGCGGCGAGGTCCGCCGCGTAGTTTCCTGACACTTTTTCGCCGAGTTCCTCTGGCTGACTAAGACCGGTAATCCGCGTTGATCTTGACGTAGTCGTACGAAAAATCGCATGACCACACCGTGGCGGCGGCCCCGCCGCGGGCGAGATCGATACGGATGGTGATTTCCGCCTGCTTCATGATGCGGGCGCCATCTTCCTCACGGTAGCTGACGGCACGGCCGCCGTTTTCGGCGACCAGTACGAAGTCATCGCCGCTGCCCAGCCAGACGCGCAGGCGATCCGTGTTCAGATCGGTGATGCCGGCGTAGCCGATGGCGGCAAGGATGCGGCCAAGGTTCGGGTCGGAGGCGAAAAAGGCTGTCTTCACCAGCGGCGAATGGCCGATGGCATAGCCGACCGTCTTGCACTCGGCGACGTCGCGGCCGCCACCGACTTCGATGCTGATGAACTTGGTGGCACCTTCGCCGTCGCGCACGATGGCCTGTGCCAGTTCGGTGGCAACGGCGGTGATCGCGCCGGCCAGGGCTGCATATTCGGCGCTGGCCGCTTCGACGATTTCGGCATTGTTGGCCTGGCCCGTCGCGACGATGACAAAGGAATCATTGGTCGAGGTGTCGCCATCGACCGTGATGCAGTTGAAGGAGGCGTCGGCGGCATCCTTGGTCAGGCGTTCCAGCAATGCCTGCGAGAGCGCCGCGTCGGTGCCGACGAAGCCGAGCATGGTGGCCATGTTGGGCCGGATCATGCCGGCGCCCTTGGACATGCCGGTGATGGTGACCGTCTTGCCGCCGACGACGAGGCGCCGCGAGGCGGCCTTGGCCACGGTATCGGTGGTCATGATGGCGTGCGCGGCGACATGCCAATGGTCTGGCGCCAGGTTGGCGGCGCAGGCGGGTAATCCAGCGACCAGCCGCGCTACCGGCAACGGTTCGAGGATCACGCCGGTGGAAAACGGCAATACTTCTCTGTCATGGATCCCGAGCTGCGCGGCGACCGCGGCACAGGTGTCCCGCGCCGCCAGCAGCCCGGGCTCGCCGGTGCCGGCGTTGGCGACGCCGGTGTTGATCACCAGGGCGCGAATCGAATTGCCCGCCAAATGTTCCTGACATATCCGCACCGGTGCCGCGCAGAAGCGATTTTGCGTGAACACGCCGGCGGCGCGACTGCCAGCCGCCACTTCGATCAGCGTCAGGTCACGCCGGTTGGCCTTGCGGATGCCGGCCTCGGCAGTGCCCAGGCGAATGCCGGCGACAGGAAAGAGTTGTTCGGGGGATGGCGTTGCGTAATTGACAGGCATGAAAAAAAGTTCCAATAAAGGTTTTACCGCAGAGGACGCAGAGAACGCAGAGGAAACCAGGAAAGTTCATTGTATTTGTCTTGCATTTCTCTGCGCTCTCTGCGTCCTCTGCGGTGAAAAATATCAA
>CAISUK010000414.1 GCA_903888645.1 uncultured Pseudomonadota bacterium
CCCAGAAACTTATCGCCAGAACCGCCAGAATGCCGCGCATGCCGAGCCCGGCGGCAGCAAAGTGCATTCGATATCCGGCAGCGGTTTTCAAACGGTAGTCCTCCCGGAACATGTTCGCCTTGGGTGCTGAAACTGGAAAGGCAAGCCAAGGCTGTTGCTGTGCCAGTAATATCCGCCAGCGTCAAGCTCAAGTCATGCTTTCGCCTCCGCGGCGATCAAACAAACGGGAATTCTACTGTAATGCGAGTGGCTATCAGGATGCGCTCGATGCGGCTAGTCCCGAGCGCTGCAGAACAGCCTGGCCCGAACACGATTGCCGCACAGGTTTTGACTGAGAAACTGCAGCAAGGTCGAGAATGCTTCGGGTTAGCCGCCCTGCATTTTCTCGATGTCCGGTCCTTTGTGGCAGGCCCCGCAATCGGCGAGCGATTTGATTTTGCCTTTTTGCCATAGGCGGATGGCACTGCCGTGTTTGCGCAGAAACCAGTCGCTGCGGGTGATACGGGGTAACTCGATGTCGCTGCCCATGAGAGTGCTTTGACCGCTGCTATTGCTACCATTGCTGCGAATACTGCCATTGGCGTTCCGAGCCAGATAGGCGGCGATGTCATCGCGCGTCGTTGCTTCCAGGCTGGCTTCGGTGCCATAGTGCTTGTCCAGGCGCAACATGATATTCAGCCACGCATCCGCCGCCAGCAGAGCCGGCGGAAATGCGATATGACAGGCGCTGCACTCCGAACGCCAGGCGGCGTTATCCTCGCGCTGCTGCCAGGTGTCATCTCGGGCGGCTGCACAATAAGACCAGCCGAACGATAAAAGAACAGCAAGTCTGATGGCCGACAAGAAGCCAGACATGGGATGCCTCCGTGTGAATTCCGCGGCAGCATGATGCCGGCAGGTTAAGCCTGACTTAACAGGCCGTTACCGGCATCGGTTCGCCGCAGGACGACACAGCCGTGGCACAACAAATTCCGACAACTCATTTCTTCGCCGGCGGCAATTGCGCCATATAGTCAGCTATCGCGTCCAGATCATCATCGGTATATGCCTTGATCCGCTTGACCATATCCGGATTGGCATTGCGGCGGTCGCCATCGCGGATGAATTTCAACTCGCGCAGCAGGTAACGGTAGTGCTGGGCGGCGACCATCGGATAGAACTTCGGTCCATCGCCCTCACCCTTGTTGCCATGGCAATCGGTGCAGTCGTTTTCATAGATCTTCTTGCCGGCGGCGACGCCGGTGCCCGGGCCTTTGCCGTTATCCGACGCAATGGGCAGAGCCTGCAGATAGACGGCAATGTCGGCAATGTCGTAAGGCGTCAATGCGTGATCGCCGATGTAAGGTTCCATCTTCGGGTTGTAGCGGCGGCCGGCGCGAATATCGGTAACCTGCTTGATGATTACCTGGACATGCTGCCCGGATAATCGCGGATAGGCGCCGCTGGTGCGGCCCGAGGCATCCTTGCGATGGCAGCCCTGGCATGGCTCGAAAGCCGCTTCGCCGCGCGCCGCGTCGCCCTTGGTTTGCAGTGCGATCAGTTGCTCGCCCTTGATTTCATTCCAGGCAGGCGCCGTCGACGTCTGTGCTACTGCCGCCAGGGGCCACAGGGCTGCCACGAGTATGGTTGTCAGAAACTTGTTCACGAGCATTTCTCCTGATTGGGCAGCGTTCTACTTGGCATCCAGACCGACCAGATATTGGGCGACGGCGTGCATTTCCTCTTCGCTGAGTCGCTTGGCAGTAACGCGCATGAAGCGGTTGGCGTCGTTGGCGCGATCTCCGGCAGCGAAATTTTTCAACTGCTGGACCACATACTGGGCATGCTGTCCGCCGATGCGCGGATAGATGGTGTGGCCGACACCCAGCGGCTGGTGACAGCCCACACATGCTGGCAAACCGGATTCTTCGTTTCCGTCATAAAAAATCAGCTTGCCCAGACTAACTGCCTTCTTGTCTTCGGGCGCACTCGGCGTCCTGGCTTGCGCGCTGAAGTAAGCCGCCAGCGGCGCAACATCCTCCGGCTTTAGCTGCGCCACGACTGGTGCCATGACATCGCTCTTGCGCCGCCCCGACATGAAGTCGCGCAATTGCTTGACGATGTACTCCTCCTGCAAGCCGGCAATCTTGGGGAACATGGGAATGACGCTGTTGCCATCGGTGCTGTGGCAGGCGACGCAGACGGTGGCGGCGATGGTCTTGGCGTCCTCGGCCGATGCCGGGCCTGTCACGCCGAAGCCAAGCACAACAGCGGCGCAAGCGACCAATTTGCGAGACCTTAGTCCGTAGTCCCGCAGATTCGGGCAGCCTCGGGCATTTCGCTGGCTATTCACGTACATCCTCCTTCGACTATGGTCTATTTCCAATGTGTGGCTTGCAGCTTCCACTCGCCTTATCACAGCTTGTATATCAAGAACACGCCAATGACGTTGGCACGATAGTTCTGCGGCCCGGCATCCAGTAAGACGGTCGGCGTGCCGCCGGCATTGGAAGCACCGAGCGGACCATTGTCGTAGTGCCAGTCGCGTACCTTGCCCAATTCGCAGCGATCATAGAGATGCAGCGAGGTCCGAGCAGACAAGGGCACCAGCACGTTTACGTTGAGGACGTTCTGCTCAAAGTGCATGTCCTCCCAACCATTCCCGGCGAACTGCGCGTTGGCGGCATTGAGGTTGGCAATGGAGGCGGTTGCCGTCGCCACTCCAGCGAACACCTGCGAGTTGTAGCCATAGCTGACTTTTGTCGTGCTTCGCGCGTAGCTATAGTCAATGCCGAGTTTGAATTTTCCGAAGTTGTTCTGGACGCCGATGCCAAGAACGTCGTTGCGATCATTGGTGTCCGTATGCCAGATATCGTTGGGAGTGAACTTGGCAGCGGCCGATGACGTCGCCGGATCGGCGGTGGCGGCGCAGAGGCTCCAGATATTGCCCGGGTTCAGGTACACGCCGTTGATTTTCGTCCCGACAGTTGCACTTGTCGCAGTCCCCATCACGCAGTTTCCGGCCGCGCCATTTCCCGTTCCGGAGTTGCCGACCAGGCGCTTCTTGCCTTCCTGGAAAGAGTAGAAACCGTAGAAGCTGCGGTCGCTGGTTGGCTGATAATTGACGTCGAAGTTGATGGTGTTCTGCTGTTCCTTGCCAAGGCCATAGACTGAGTTCGGATACTTGACGTCCTTGAACTGCACCATGACGCCCAAATCGATGTCGTCGCGCGGCATGAAGTTCAAGCGGCCATTGAAGATGTTCTGGTCACGGTCTGCCTGGTCGAACTTCCTCGTGTCCATGCTGTAGCGGGCGATGTAAGCACCGAGCCCAGTGAATGCCGGATAGGCAGCGCACAGTGTCGCGTAGGACGTTGGAAAGGCCGCTCCCGTGGCTCCGAGACCGGAGCAGTTCCAGACGTTGGTAAGAATCGTATCGTAGGTGAGGCCGGTCAACGCTGTCGGATATTCCTCCGCATTGGGCCAGAAGTTGTAGTCGCTACCGCGTTTGCGATCGGTCTCGTACGAGGCCCGCAGCGTCGCCAGCTCGTAGCCCCGGTTTACGTAGCCGATCTTGAATTTGTCTTCCCAAGTCTTGTCGCGCTCGCGGAAGCGGCGGCTGAAGTTTTCCCGTTCCCAGGAGCCATTGAGACTGCTGTAGCGGTTGAGATCGTAATCTGCTGACAGTCCGTAA
>CAISUK010000415.1 GCA_903888645.1 uncultured Pseudomonadota bacterium
TTACCGCAGCGGCGATGGAAACGGCACGGGAAATAGGTATGGTGTTTCTTGCCCAACAATTTGGCGTACAGGCCTAAATATCTCCCAGGATCCTTCAGGAAATTGTCCTATGGATGTTCCAGGTTCGGGGTTCCTGAAACGAGCACTGGCTGCGTCCCTTTGAGACGGCAATCGAGCATGGCATGGCGTAAAACGTCAATGACGCGATGGCGCGGGAAACTGCTGCGCCAGGCGAGACCGACTCGGCGTGTCGGCGTGGGCTCGACAAAAGGACGCACGCGCAACAAGGGATCATCGCCGGCCACATCGTCGACGGCTGTGGCAGGCATGACGGTTATGCCGATACCGCCGGCGACCATGTGCCGAATGGTTTCGAGTGAGCCTCCTTCGAGAAGTTGCAGTCCGGATGACGGTTCGCCGCTGCCGGCACAAAGGTCCAACACCTGATCGCGAAAGCAATTGCCTGGACCGAGCATCAGCAAGGGCTCGGAGAGTAGCCAGGAAGGTTCGACCGCCTGAACCAGCTGCCATGAATGGCCAACTGGAACGACGGCGCGGAAGGCTTCATCGTAAATGGGTTGGGCGACGATTCCTGGCGCGTCGATAGGCAGCGCAACGACAATGACATCGAGCTTGCCCTGCTTGAGAAGATCGATCAGGTTGACCGTGTAGTTCTCGGCGATGTAGAGCGGCATGCGCGGCGCACGTTCGCGTAATAGCGGCACGAGGCGGGGCAGCAAGTACGGGCCGATGGTATAGATACAGCCGATGCGCAGATTGCCATCAAGGGGATCCTTGCCGGATGCTGCGATTTCGCCAATACGCGCCGCTTCTTCAAGGACGTTCTCAGCCTGGGCGACAATACGCTCGCCAATCGGCGTCAACCGCACTGCGCTGGCGCTTCGCTCGAACAACGCCACGCCGAGTTGATCTTCGAGTTTCTTTACAGCCACCGACAGGGTGGGTTGCGAGACAAAACAGTGCTCCGCGGCTTTGCCGAAGTGACGCTCTCGGGCGAGCGCAACAATGTAGCGCAGATCGGTGAGCGTCAATCTTGCGACACACTAACCAAGCCGAAGGAAATAGTAAATCGGCATACGGTACCCTGCCCGAGCGTGCTCGCGATGTCAATATCGCCATTCATTTCGCGGACCAGCGTGCGGCAGATGGCCAGGCCGATGCCAGTACCACCGTGCTTGCGCGTCGTCGAGCCGTCCGCCTGGGTGAACGCATCGAAGATAAGGCCAAGTTTGTCCGGCGGAATACCAACGCCCGTGTCGCTGACAGAAAATTCGATGAGTACCTGTTTCTCTGCTCGCTTTGCCACCCGAACCTTGACCTGGATGGTGCCGCGCTCGGTAAACTTGACCGCATTGGCGACGACATGGCTGATCACCTGGCGCACCCTCGCCGGATCTCCAACAAGTTCCTCCGGTACCGCCGGGTCAATGGCAAGCGACAGATCGATCCCCTTGCGCGATGCCTCGCTTGCATGCGACCTGATCGCCATGGAAGCTATCTCGCCGAACGAGAATGGCATCTGCTCGACCTTGACCAGCCCGGCTTCGATCTTGGCGTAATCGAGGATGTCGTCGATCAATCCCATCAATTGCTGGCCAGCACCGCGCACTTCACCAAGATAACTACGTTGCTCATCGTCCAGATTAGTCATCGTCAATAGCTCGGACATACCGAGTACAGCGTTCATGGGAGTTCGAATTTCATGGCCCATGTTGGCGAGAAATTGGCTCTTGGCCCGACTCGCGCCTTCTGCGGCAACGCGGGCTTGCTCGAGGTGCTTGGCAAGGTCGCGCATTTCCAGGCCGAGACGTATCGATTCAGTGAGCGTCTGATTCAGGTAGTTAGCACTTTTCAGCACGCTGTAGAGAAACAGCAGGGCGACGCCGGCAAAGATCCAGTGCAGCGTAGACGTCGCCTGCAGAAAAGCCACAATGGCGAGCGGCATGACAATGGGAACAGCATAAAGTCGAAAACATTTCGCCACCGGCGCCAGCACCGGAACGGCTCCGGCAACCATGCCCGCCATGACCAGGGCGGTAAAAAAGCGCAGCGCATCGGGTGCATTCCAACTGAAAATCAGGCCACCAACACCCCAGACTATGCCGGCAAGCGCTGCGCTATTGACATAATGGCGACCCCACATTTTCGAGTCGCGCTGGTCGACTGGAATCGCAGCAAAGCGATACGCAAGGGCGTAACGAAATGCAGCAACCGCGATCGTGGTACTCCACCATAGCAGCACCGGCGTCAAACCAAGGAACTGTGCCGCAGCGTAAGACAGAATCGACGCGTTGACTGCGGTTACCGCCTGACCGAGTGCGGCGTTGCGATAGAGCAGTTCTGTCTGCTGCGCGAGTATCGCCTTGTCGAGAGCGTCAGATGCCTGCATTGGGAGAGACAAAAAATTTGTGTCGGAATTGTGACAGGAAAACTAACTGCTGGCGCAATGCCGTGGGCGAGTCGCCGAAAGTCACCTGCCGGCCAGAAATCGGTCGGTCTCCGCGAACACCTGGTCATGCGCCTTTTCATACAGCATCCAGTGGGTCGCATTCCTGACGACAACCTCGCGAACAATCTTGCTCCCCGTCAATTGTTTGGAGAGTTCGGGATCGGCATACACATCCAAATCGCCACGCACGCTCAGCGTCGGCACCTTGATCTTGCCCACGTTGAAGAGCGGCTTGTTTGACCACACCCGATACATGTCAAGCAATGGACCGGTCGGACGGCGCAGCGTTCGGCGATCGTTCGTCGGGTCGAGGTAGTCGGTTGCATAAAATGCCTCTGCGACTGCAGCGATGGCTTCCGATTCTGCCAATGGCCTGCCGGCCATCATTTTCTCCCACAGGGCTAGCGTCGAATTCTCCCAATCGATCGATTGCTCAATGGGTAGCTTGGTGTTCAGCACGCCAGGCTTGCTCTCTAGCGGCTGCTTGGCCAATTGCGCTCCGGCCTTGCCAATCTTGAACGCGAACGACGTACCGTACAGCACCAGCCGCGACACCTCGTCGGGCATTTTTTCGGCAGTCGCCCCGGCCACGATGCCGCCGTAGCCGTATCCCACCAAGCTGAGACTGCTGGCGCCGGTACTCGACAGGACGGCTGCAATCGCTTCCCTTGCATCATCGAGTGCATCGTCCAGACGCGGCGTCGGAACTCGCTGGTGCTTGCTGTCAAACTCTTCGGGTGCACTGCTGCTGCGCCCGTAGCCGCGGTAATCGACCGCCCAGACGTCATAGCCTCGATCAGCCAGATAGTCCATCAAAGAATAGCCTTTGACTTTAAAGGCTTCGGCGCCGGGAATGTCTATGGGATGCAGTAGCAGGACGACGCGAGCCTCAATACTGGCCGTCGCCGGCCTGAGTACGACACGATGCAATGCGAGGCTACCCCCGCTAGCCAGGGAGCGAGTCGAAATTTCGCGTGCGAGTGTCGCAGCTGGGGCCGCTTCCACAGGCACTGGGATTGGCGCAGGAACAATCTTTGTCTCTGCCGGCGGATTGCTGACGCACCCGGCGAGAACGAGTTCCGCAACGGCGACGATTGCCAAACAACTGCGTAGCGAAAAGATGCGCATCGCTTTCGAGAATACACAAAAGGGCGAATTATAGCTTCGGTGAATTTGCTTCCGCAAAACCCCGAGGGGCCCATTGTGGTGGAAAGTGTTGATCTTGCGTCAGGCGAAAAAAAGCCCCTCCGAGGAGGGGCTGGCTGTGCATTGGCAAACGCTGTCTTTCAGTGCGAGACCGCCTTGGCCGTGAGAATGCCGGTGTTCTGACGAACATAGAGTTCGTCCCACATTTCGTCGGCACGCTTGTCGCGATAGAGCAGCGAACCAATGATGACGGCCAGAAAGCCCAGCGGAATCGAGATGATGCCGGGGTTCTTGAGCTCGAACAGTGGCTTGTCGAGGCCGACGAGTGAGGTCGTTTCGCCCTTGAGGTCGTCGATCTTCTTCTGTGCTGCGGCCTTGGCCTTGTTCGCCTTCTCGACGTCGACCGTGATCTTGGCTTTGGTCGCATCGTCGGCGGCGGCGGCGAGATCGGCGTTCAACTTGACCAGCTTGTCGTCGGCGCCCTTGATGGCCTTTTCGCTCGCCGCCTTGACTGCGATCGGGTAGGTCATGTTCGGGGAGATCAACACGATGCCGATGGCCGTGACGGTACCGACGATCATGCCGGTGACGATACCTCCGGTGTTGCACTTGCGCCAGAAGAGCGTCAGGAACACGCAGGGGAAGTTGGCAGAGGATGCGACGGCAAACGCCAGCGCCACCAGGTGGGCGACGTTCTGGCCCTTGGCGGCAATGCCCAGCGCAATGGCGATGGCGCCGAACACGACGGTGGCGATACGGGCGGCCTTGACCTGCTCAGCCTGGGTGGCGTGCTCACCGCGAATGACGCCGACGTAGATGTCGTGGGCCATTGCCGAAGCTGCCGCCAGAACCAGGCCGGCCACCACTGCGACGATCGTGGCGAAGGCCACGGCGGCAACGAAGGCCAGCATGAAGTTGCCCATCAGGCTGTCCTTGCCGCCGCCCAGTGCCTGGGCGAGCAGCGGAGCTGCCATGTTGCCGCCGGGGTCGACACCGATGATGGTCGGTGCTCCGACCTTCATGGCCGCGCCCATGCCGAGGAACAGCGTCAGTACGTAGAAGCCGCCGATGATGCCCATCGCCCAGACCACCGACTTGCGAGCTTCCTGTGCCGTCGGAACGGTGAAGAAACGCATCAGGATGTGCGGCATGCCGGCTGTACCGAAGACCAGCGCCATGCCCAGAGAGATCTGGTCGATCGGCGCCTTGAACAGCAAGCCGGGTTCGAGGAAGCGCTGGCCGAGTTCGGTCGGTGTCATGTTCTTGGCGGCGTCGCCGAGAATCGTCGCGACACGGGCTTGAACCTTGGGATCATTGACCACGTTATTCAGGAAGTCACCGAAGAAACCATACTGGCTCCACACCATGATCACCATGACGATGGAAGCCGTGACCAGCAGGATGGCCTTGATGATCTGCACCCAAGTGGTCGCCACCATGCCACCGAACAGCACGTAGCTCAGCATCAGGATGCCGACGGCGATCACCGAATATTCGTAGTCGATGCCGATCAGCGTCTTGACCAGCACGCCGCCGCCGACCATCTGTGCGATCAGGTAGAAGGTCGATACCGTGATGACGGAAATGGCGCCGACGACGCGGGTCTTCTTCGGGTCGTTGCGATAGGCGAGGATGTCGGCCAGGGTGTACTTGCCGATGTTGCGGCAGGGCTCGGCGATGACCAGCAGCACTGAAATGTAGGCGACCAGCCAGCCCACCGAGTACATGAAGCCATCATAACCCCAGATGGAGATGAGGCCTGCGATGCCGAGGAAGGACGCTGCCGACAGGTAGTCGCCGGCAATCGCCCAGCCGTTTTGCAGTCCGGAAACGCCGCCGCCCGCCGTGTAGAAGTCCTTGGCGGTCTTGACGCGCTTGGCGGCAAGGTAGGTGACGAACATGGTGAAGCAGATGATGGTGCCGAAGACCGTGAAGGTCAGCCACTTGTACTGGTCGCTGACGGCGCTCTGCGCCAGTGCCGGTAGCGACACCAGCGGCAGCAGCACAGCCAGGCAGGCGAGGATGATCTTGTTCTTCAAGTTCATTTTTTGGCTCCAATCTTGTCGGCTTCGCGGATCAGTTCCTGGGCCATTGCGTCAAACTCCTTGGCCTTGACCGTGTAAAAGGCAGCGATGCCCCAGGCGACAATGAATTCGGACAGCGCAAACACAATGCCGAAATTGACCACGCCGAACACTTTGATTTTGAACAGATCGGTGAAATACGCTGCACCGATCGGCAGCAGGAAATAATAAACGATCGATAAAAGCATCAGCCCAGAGAGAAACGCCACCTTCTTGCTGTGGAGCCTCTGGAAGCGTGGATCGTTGTCGATCGCCGCCCAGTTGAGTGCAGATTGAGCCATTGCTCCTCCTTATTAATGTGATCAAGCCGGAAATCCTCCCAGCGTGCCACGCAATTTATCAGCACTAGCTGACGGCCGACTTACAGCGATGCGCTGTGAAAAATTACAGCGGGCCCAGCCATTGCGGGTTTGCCAGGATCTCGTCTATATCTTTCGTTTTAAGTAAGCCAGCAAGAGCCAAAGCCAGAACAAAACGAAAAATGCGACGAAGGGCAGATGGCGATCAATGATCTGGCGCGGCGCCACCGCACGAGCCAGGCGGATGACGGGTCGCGTGATCACACAAAATAGCTGGTAAATCGAATTTTGCTCTCGCCTGCGCCCGGCGAGCAGGGCCAGAAGACCCCGGCCCAGCAAGCTCAGCAAGGCGACTTCGACAATCGCGCGGATCGCGCTCATCAGAAAGAGCATCAAGAGTTGCGCGTTGATCATGCTATCGTTTCTGCCATTCTTTGCATCGCGTTCATCGGAAGCCTCCAATGCCCCTCTGGCCCCGCTGGCATTATGCCCGCGCCTTGATATATCAACTTTTCGGCCAACTTGAAGGCGCCCGCGCGGCCTACGCCAGTGCCTATCGTCTCGATGCCGACGATGTGCGGTCGGCTCGCCATCTTGCCTTCATCGCCGCACAACAATTTGACGACGATACCGCTCTGCAATGGTACGACGAGGCGCTGCGCATCGACCCGGGCGACGCTGATACCCACTTCAACCGAGGTTTTTTGCTGGGCCGGACGGGTCGGCACACGGCGGCGCTGCAGTCGTTTGCCGAGGCGGTGCGGCTCAAGCCCAGCCTGGATCGCGCCTGGTATGGTATTGGCATGACATGGGCAACCCTCGGCGATCACGCCAAGGCAATCCCGGCGCTGACCGAGGCGACAAAATTGCAACCGCTAAATGGTCAGGCGCACTACCAGTTGGGGATGGCCTTTCATCACTACCATCAACCGGACGGCGTCGAGCAGGCGCTGCGCCGCTTGCTCGAATGCGATGCCAGACTGGCGCATCAACTGGTGCGCGACAGCGGCCGCTACGAGCTCGTGGCAAACCTGCCAAAGCTCCCTTTCTAATCTTGCAGCGTCAGAACGCAGCGGGCTCCATCTCACCTTCCGAATTCGGATAGCGGACGAAGTCGACCAGATCATCGCTGCGACTGCCAGGTGCAGGGGAAACGAGGCTGCCGAGGATGACGCCGATAATGCCCACCGGAATACCGAATATGCCGGCGGCAATCGGCTCGATTCCCCACCACTTGGGTGCGTTGACACCGAAGAACGGGTAGGTGAGATACATGTAGGCCATGCACACGCCCAGGCCGCCCAACATGCCGATCACGGCGCCGAACTTGTTTGCCCGCTTCCAGAAAATGCCCAGCACCAGTGCCGGGAAAAACCCTGATGCTGCCATCGAGAAGGCGGCGCCGACCAGGAAAAGAATGTCGCCGGGACGCAGCGAAGTCACCCAGGCGGCCAGCACGGCGACGCCGAGCAACAGCGTTTTCGAGACGATCAGACGGCGCGAAGTGGGTGCGCTTGGATCGATCATTTTGTAGTAGAGGTCGTGCGACAGGCCATTGGCGATGGTCAGCAACAGACCATCGGCGGTCGATAGCGCGGCGGCCAGACCGCCAGCCGCCACCAGACCGGTAATCACATAGGGCAGACCGGCAATTTCCGGTGTCGCCAATACGATCAAGTCGGTGCCGATGGTGATCTCGGCCAGCTGGACGATGCCGTCCTTGTTGATGTCGGTAATCGCCATCAGCGCCTTGTCGACCTGCGCCCAGTTGCTGACCCAGGCCGGCAGGTGGGAAAAGGATGAGCCGACAAGATGGCTGTAGACCTCAAACTTGACCAGCACCGCCAACGCCGGCGCCGTCAGGTAAAGCAGCAGGATGAACAGCATCGACCAGAACACCGACTGACGGGCATCGCGCACAGAAGGTGTGGTGTAGTAGCGCATGAGAATATGCGGCAATGCTGCCGTACCCACCATCAGGCAGAACACGAGGGCGAGAAAATTGCGCCGCGATACTTCCCGGGCATTGTCGTCCTTGCCGGCGAATGGTTCCGCGTGCGCCCTGATCGGCGACGCCTTGGCAAGGTTGCCGGTCTTTTCCACAGCCCAGGCAGCGCGGGCCCTGGCTTCGTCCTTGGGGAAATCCTTGACGGCACGCTCGGCAAGGTCAATGACATGCGGGTCAGTGGGCGGCGTGGCGGTGCGCAACTCGGCCAGGGTGGCTTCGAGCTTGCCCTTTTCCTGGGTCAGGAATGTCGCGCCGCCAGAATCCAGACCTTTCAGACGTTCCTCGGCGAAATGCGCCCGATCGCGGAAAATCGCTCGCACGCTTTCTTCTTTGGCACCTTCCGGCGTCGATTTGTCGTTAAGGATTTTTTCACGTTCGCCGACTTTCTGCAGCGCATAGCCATAGGCAACCTGTGGAACGGGGTTGCCGGTGTACTTTACGGATAGCCAGACGACCGGGATGATATAGGCGATGATCAGGATGATGTACTGCGCGACTTGCGTCCACGTCACCGCCTTCATGCCGCCGAGAAACGAGCAAACCAGAATACCGGCGAGGCCGACGAAAACCCCGATATTGAATTCGAGCCCGGTGAAGCGGCTGGTGATCAGCCCGACCCCGTAAATCTGTGCGATCACATAGACGAAGGAACAGAGGATGGCGGCCATCAAGCCGACCAGCCGCGGCAGGTTGCCCCCGTAGCGTTCGCCGAGGAAATCGGGAATCGTGAATTGGCCGAACTTGCGCAAATACGGCGCCAGAAAAAGCGCCACCAGGCAGTAGCCGCCGGTCCAACCCATGATGAAAGCAAGGCCATCGTAACCCGACGCGTAGAGCGTGCCGGCCAGGCCGATGAATGATGCCGCCGACATCCAGTCGGCCCCCACCGCCATGCCGTTGAAGAGCGCCGGGACGCGTCTTCCCGCCACGTAGTATTCGGCGACGTCGGCGGTCTTGGTCATGAAGCCGATCCCGGCGTAGAGCAGGATCGTGGCAAACAGGAAGAGGTAGCCGATGATTCGGTTGGGCACGAGCAATTGCTCGAGAATTCCCAAGATCACGACAAAGACGATAAATCCGACGGTATAAAAGCTGTAGTAGCGTTTGAGTTGCGCGGAGAATTGCGTCTGGGAGACATCCATTAATCAATCTCCCCTTCATCGACACCGTATTCTTTGTCCAACCGGTTCATATGCCCGGCGTAGAACCAGATGATCAGCAGATAGACGACCAATGAACCCTGGGCACCCATGTAAAACCCCAAGGGAAACCCCATCACCACGATGTCATTCAATTCGCGGGCAAAGTAGGCGGGGATATACGTGACGACAAACCAGATGCCGAGCAACAAGGCAGTTACGCCGAGGTTTCTGTTCCAGTACGCCCGGTGTTTCGCGGTGATTTGCATGACAGCTTTCTCTCCGATTGGCGCCTGTCGGCGGAACGCGCGGCAAATCCGTAAATGACGGTCAGGGCAAATTATGCGGCAAGTGGCGCATCTTGTCCTCGCCGGTCTGCCTTATCTGCTCAACAAAACGATACAACGTACTGAGCTCGGGGCCGTAAGTTACAGGCTGGCCAAATCGGCACGCAATAAATGGCGCACTGGATCGGTCGCAACTGTCGGGCAAACCCAACATGGAAGTTACTCCTCGTCCGATTTTGTGGCAGCGTCCGGCGACAGCAGCGAACTATTGCGGCGTGGAAACAGTACGATGGCAATGGTTCCCTGGCCAAGCGGATTTGGTTCGATGCGAACACTGGCCCGATGTAATTCGGCGATTTCACGGACGATGGGCAGCCCGAGGCCACTACCGCTGGTGTCCGAACCAAGCACCCGATAGAAACGTTCGAAAACCAGCTCACGATCAGCCTCGCCGATCCCGATGCCGTTGTCCTCGATCTCCAGCGCCGCGAACTCGCCGGAACGCATGCGCACCGTGACGTGCCCGCCGGGCGGTGTGTACTTGATGGCGTTGTCGATCAGATTGTTAAGCAGTTCTCTCAAGAGCAGCGGCACCCCGTCGATCCACAGTGGCCAGCCTTCCCCTTCGAAACCCAGATCGATGTCCTTGGCCAGCGCCCGCGGCACCCAGTCGCGCGCCACCGTGCGTGCCAGTACCTCCAGATCGAGGGGCTCGACCGCGTGCACCTTTTCGTGGCTCGCTTCGGTACGGGCCAGCAGCAACAGTTGATTGATCAGGTGAGCGGCGCGGTCGGTACTCTCGGCGATCTTTTTCAGAGAACTCCTGACCTGCTTAGGATCGGTCTCCGACAGGGCCAATTCAGTCTGCATCTTCAGCCCGGTCAGCGGCGTTCGCATCTGGTGGGCGGCGTCAGCGATAAAGCGCTGCTGAGCCTGTAGATTCTGTTCCAGCCTGGACATCATTTCGTTGAATGCGACAACGACAGGGCGAACTTCTTCGGGCACGCCACGGGTATCGACAGGCGCCAGGTCGCCCGGTCGGCGGCGGCGGATGCGCTTTTGCAAACGCGCCAACGGCGCCAAACCGCGGGTCAAGCCTCGATAAACCAGAATGACGGCGAGCGGAATGATGGCGAACTGCGGCAGCAGAACGCCAGAAATGATGCGGCTGGCGAGGTTTTCGCGTTTCTGGCGCGTTTCTGCCACCTGCACCAGTACTGGAACCTGGCCGGCTTTGCCCGGTATGAACTCGTAGGCGACGCGGATGCCTTCGCCATTGATATCGTCATCGCGAAAAAGCACCTCTCCCGCGGTAATCTGCCCGGGTATTTCGACCCAGGGAACCTCACGGTCGCCGCTGACCAACTCACCATGCAATCCTGTTACCTGGTAGTACGTCGCGTCTGACTCGTCGGCCCGCAGCAGGACGCGCGCCGGCGCCGGAAAATTTACATAGACGCGGCCATCTTCAATCTTGATCAGCCGGGCGATGGCGCCGACGCTCTCCGCCATGGCCTGATCGTAAGGCTGGTTGGCAATGTTGTTGGCGACGTGGTGCGTTACCGCAATGCTGATTGGCCAGAGAAAAAGCAGGGGCGCCAGCATCCAATCAAGAATTTCGCCGAACAGCGAGTTGAGGTCGTTCGGCACACCAAAAACATGCGAAGCGCCTCGATTAGACCCGGCCATCCGACCCACCCGGTTTCTCCAGGCAGTAACCCAAGCCGCGCAGCGTGGCGATTTGCACGCCGCCGCTTTCGAGTTTCTTGCGCAAGCGATGCACGTACACCTCGATGGCATTGGTGCTGACTTCTTCGCCCCAGCCGCAGAGGTGGTCGACGAGTTGTTCCTTGCTGACTAGGCGACCGACCCGCAACAAGAGAATTTCCAACAGCGCCATTTCGCGCGCCGACAATTCAACCACCTGACCGTTGACCCGGACGATCCGTTCGACCTGATCATAGTTCAGCGCGCCGAGTTCGATTTGGGTCGGCAGTCCGGTACCGCGCCGGGTCAGTGCGCGTACCCGCGCCTCCAATTCGGGAAGGGCAAAAGGCTTGGTCAGATAGTCGTCGGCACCGGCATCAAGCCCCCTGACCCGATCCTCGATACCGTCCTGAGCGGTCAGAACCAACACCGGCAAGGTTGCCTTGCGCGAGCGCAAACGGCGCAGAACCTCGATGCCGGACAGTTTGGGCAGACCGAGGTCAAGTATCAGTAAATCGAACTGCTGCGCCAAGACCGCGGCGTCAGCATCGGCACCATTCGCGACATGGTCGACCGCATAGCCGGACTTGCGCAATGACCGGACAAGGCCATCGGCAATGATCGGATCATCTTCCGCCAGAAGGATTCTCATCTTGGAAAGAAGTAAGTGCCCAGTAGCTAAACACCACCAGAACGCACGGCGCTGATCGCCTTGTCATCGGTCCCTGGCAGCGCTGTCTATCATCGCGCCACCACCATCCAACATGCATTTTTGGGCGGTCGCGCCGGGGTTCACTCTAGCATAGCGCGTCGCTGGTACGGCGACGCCGCCTACTCCAGACGCTGGATGCGTTTTTCCAGCCGCGCGACATCATCGCGAAGCACATCGACTTCGGCAACGAAGTGGTTGGCGTTTGCCGATCCAGCCAGTACCGAGCTTTCCGCGGTGAGAAATTCTGCAAGATTTTCGCCGAGGCGTTGCGCGGCCTGCTTTTGCCAAACGGCCATTTTTCCGAATAAAGCGGTGAGGCGACGAGCCGGGATATCCCCGACCCAAGTGGCGATATCTTCCTCTGCATCCCAGCGAATGCGCGTCAGAACAAAGCCCAGGGCCTCGGCGAATTCTGCTGATCCGCTGATCCGGGCCGTGCGCATGACGGCGGCCGGATCGTGCAATACGCTCAGAAGCGCTTGAGCGGGAAGCGCAATTTCGACGTCAATCGCTTCACCAGCCACACTCCCCGGCTCCTCAAACAATCCCGAAGGACTGATCTGAAATTCGAATCGCCACGGCGTCATCAGAAAAACGGCGCGCCGGCCAGCAAAGGGAATCAGCTTATTGCGCGCCCATTCAGCCCTTGCCAAGAGGTGGTTGAACGCCGGCAGCGCTGCAGTCCCAACGTGCATCGACGATCTCAGGAGAACTGCTGTATGCCAGCCACCACCCATCCGCTTGTACCATCAGCCGGCCGCGTCAGATGCCAGACTTCTTCAA
>CAISUK010000416.1 GCA_903888645.1 uncultured Pseudomonadota bacterium
CGCCCGGATTCGCTTCGAACCAGAGTCGTCCCTGATGGCTCTCGACGATCGATCGACAGATATTCAGGCCCATTCCCATACCCTCGCTTTTGGTTGAGAAAAACGGTTCGAACAAGCGCTCGGCCATGGCTTCCGGTATGCCATGGCCGTGATCGCAGAGAATCAGATGAATGCCACCCTCGCCAGCCGCGACTGTCACCGCGAGAATGCGCTGCTCGGTCGGCGTCGTGGCCATTGCCTCGATGCCGTTGCGCAGCAAATTGACCAGTACCTGGCCCAGCAGTACTGCATCGCCAACGATCGGCGGCAGCGTAGCCGCAATTTCTCGCTCGATGCGAATGCCGTGCTGGCGCGCGTCGGGTTCGAGCAGTTCCATGGCGTTGTCGACGATGGTGCGAAAGTCGCAGTTCTCACGGCGCGGTTCGCTGCGCCTGACGAATTCGTAGATGCGGCGAATCACCTGGCCGGCGCGCTGCGCCTGTTGGCCGAGTTTGTCGAGGGCGGCAGCCAGTTCATCGCGGGAGAAGTCGCCGGCGCGAATCTGGTTGAGGACGCCGGCGTTGTAGCTGGCGATCGCCGCCAGCGGCTGGTTCAGTTCATGGGCCAGGCTGGAGGCCATTTCGCCCATGGCCACCAGGCGCGCCGTCGACTGCAAGCGGGCCTGTTGTTGGCGGGCCAGTTCCTCGTTCTGCTTGCGCTCGCTGATATCGATCACTGAACCCATCCAGCCTTTGTGCCGACCCTGCGAATCGATCAGCGGCGCTTCGTGGATCAGGACATCGAAATGTTCGCCGTTCTTGCGCCGGAAGACTAGCTCGATGCCTTCGCTGGGTATGCTGCCGGCAAGCACATTGTCATGGACTGCGCGGGTCCGTTCAATATCCTCGGGCAGCCAGTAAGGCATCGGCGGGCACAGCCCGACCAATTCCTCGGCCGTCCAGCCGGTCATCTGACAGAAAGCCGGGTTGACATGGGTGATCCGACCTGCAAGGTCGCGGGCGCGCAGGCCGGTGTCGAGCGAATCCTCCATGGCCTTGCGAAAAGCGTATTCGTCGCGGAGCGCCGATTCTGCCGCCTGGCGGCGCTGAATATGTCGCCGCAATGCCCATAAACTGGCCAGCACGGCCACCGCCAGCAGCACGATCGCCACTGCCAGCAGGTTGCGCGCCAGGCTCGACTTCTGTTCGTAGGCCACGGCCTGCAGCGTCAGTCCATGGCCGGGTGGCTCAAAGGGCAGCTGATAGCTTGGCCCGAGCAGATCGCCGCTGATCGCCGTCTTGCTGCCCAGCACTGTGCCGCCGATATCGACAATGCTCACGCGATAGCGCTCGGTCAGCCACCACGGTAGCAACTGGCTGAGCAGGGCGCGAATCGAGTAGGTGCCGACCAGCATGCCGCCCAGCTGGCCATCGCGAAATTGCGGGACATGGATCTCGAATTGGGCATCGCCATCGACGATCGCGTAAGTTGGGCTATAGCTGGGCTTGCCCAATGCCGCGGCCAGTCGGAATGTTTCCCGCGAGGGCACTGTGTCGGCCGTTTCGCCGACCATGCCGGCGTCGGTGGTTGGCGGCAAAGCAGCGCGAAAGCGCAGATCGGCGGTGTACCACATCAGCTGGCGCAATCCGGATTCATCAACCAGGAGGCGACGGGCATTGGTTTCGAACTGGGCGGTGGTGGCGCCCGGGTCGGCCAACTGCAGCGCCATGGCCTGCAATTGTTCGGCGTTGCGATTCAGGGCGAAGTGCATGTCCTGCTCCAGCCACAGCATGTCGCTGATCAGGGTGGCGCGCTGCTCGTCGCGGTCGGATTTGTCGTTGAGCCAGAGCAGGGCGCCGAGTGCGGCGAGGAACAGCACGAACGCCAGCCGCGACAAGTGCAGATACCAGCTGGTGGCAATCTTCATGGTGGAAATCTTGGTCGTGGCAATCTTCGCGGGCGTCTGCTGGTGGCGCCATGGGGAGGTCATTGGCGCATCTTAGCGCGGCTCTCAGCGCGCCGCGACGAACCTGCGGAAAACCACAATATGCACTAGCCGCATAGGTTGGGAGAATTGCTGTTGCAGTCTCATAAAAAAATAGGAGGAGAGATCATGAAACTACCCTTTTTGCGCGCTTTGCCGATTGGGCTGGCGGCAGCATTCTGTTCGGTCGCGGCTTTTGCTCAACAACCCATCGTCATCAAGTTCAGTCATGTCGTGGCCGTCGATACGCCCAAGGGCAAGGCCGCCGACTATTTCAAGAAGCTGGCCGAGGAACGGACCAAGGGCAAGGTCAAGATCGAGGTCTATCCGAATAGCCAGCTCTACAAGGACAAGGAAGAACTGGAGGCGCTGCAGCTCGGTGCGGTGCAAATGCTGGCGCCATCGCTGGCCAAGTTCGGGCCGCTGGGCGCGCGCGAGTTCGAGGTGTTCGATCTGCCCTTCATTTTTGACGATTACAGCGAGTTGCACCGCGTCACCCAGGGGCCGATCGGCGCCAGCCTGCTCAAGAAGCTTGACAGCAAAGGCATCATCGGTCTGGCTTTCTGGGATAACGGCTTCAAGGAGATGAGCGCCAACAAGCCGCTCAGGATGCCGGACGATTTTCGCGGACAGAAGCTGCGCATCCAGTCCTCCAAGGTGCTCGATGTGCAGATGCGGGCACTCGGCGCGACGCCTCAGGTGATGGCCTTCTCCGAGGTTTACCAGGCCCTGCAGACCGGTGTGGTCGATGGTACGGAAAATCCCGTTTCCAACTTCTACACGCAGAAAATGTATGAAGTGCAGAAGTACCTGACGATCTCCGACCACGGCTATCTCGGCTACGCAGTTATCGTCAACAAGAAATTCTGGGACGGCCTGCCGTCAGAACTCCGCACGGCACTGGAAGGCGCCATGAAGGACGCCACCAAATTCGCCAACGATATCGCCAAGAAGGAAAACGACGATGCCTTGGAAGCGGTCAAGAAATCCGGCAAGACACAGGTGATTGCCTTGACCCCGGCAGAACGGACGGCCTGGAAGAAGGCTTTGCTGAAAGTTCATCAAGAAAGCGAGAGCCGCATCGGCAAGGACCTGATCCAGTCGATCTACAAGGAAACCGGCTTCGACCCAAGCAAATTCTGAGGACGCGCCGAGTCGGGAGTTCTCATGCTCAAGGCACTCGATCACCTTGAGGAATGGCTGATCGCCTTCCTCATGGGCGCGGCGACCATCCTGATTTTTGTCTCGGTCTTGCATCGCTACGCTTCCGGCTTGCCGTATCCGGCGCTCCAGGACGCCCTGCTCAAGATCAATTTGAGCTGGGCGCAGGAACTGTGCATCTACATGTTCGTCTGGATGGCCAAGTTCGGTGCAGCCTATGGCGTGCGTACCGGTATCCACGTCGGCGTCGATGTCATGATCAATCGGCTCGACGAGAAAAACCGCCACCGTTTCATTCTCCTTGGCCTCATGGCCGGTGCCCTGTTTACTGGCGTTATTGGCAGCCTCGGCGCCAACTTTGTCTGGGAAATCGCGCACACCGAGCAGGTTTCGGCGGACATGGAACTGCCCATGTGGATGGTCTATCTGGCGATTCCCTGCGGTTCGTCGCTGATGTGTTTCCGCTTCCTCCAGGTCGCCTGGAATTTCACCCGGACCGGGGAGCTTCCGCACCACGATCACGGCCACGTCGAGGGCATCGAGGAGGATCCGATGCTGGTGGGCGAGGCAGTCGAGGAGGGCGAGGAGTTTGAGCATGCCGGCGGCGGCAAACCCAGGAAGGACGGCAAATGAACGCGCTCATCATTTTCGGTTTGCTGCTGGCCCTGATGCTGACGGGCATGCCCATCTCCATCTCGCTCGGCCTGACGGTGCTGACCTTCCTGTTCACGATGACGCAGGTGCCGATCGAGGCGGTGGCATTGAAGCTGTTCACCGGCATCGAGAAGTTCGAGATCATGGCGATTCCGTTCTTCATTCTGGCCGGCAATTTCCTGACACACGGCGGTGTCGCGCGGCGGATGATCAACTTCGCCACGGCCATGGTCGGACACTGGCATGGCGGTCTCGGCCTTGCTGGCGTCATGGCTTGCGCACTTTTTGCGGCGGTGTCCGGATCGAGTCCGGCAACCGTTGTTGCTATCGGTTCGATCCTGATGCCGGCCATGCTCAAGGCGGGATTCCCCAAGCGGTTTGGTGCCGGCGTCATTACGACTTCGGGTGCACTGGGCATCCTGATTCCGCCATCGATTGTGATGGTCATGTATTCGGTGGCGACCAACACCTCGGTTGGTGCGCTGTTCATGGCTGGCGTCATTCCCGGTTTGGTCCTCGCCTTTGTGCTCGGTCTGGTCGCCTGGTACCGGGCGCGCAAGTTCAACTATCCGCGCCAGCCCAAGGCTTCCTGGGCTGAACGTGGTCGCACCTTCTATCGGGCAATTTGGGGCCTGTTGCTGATATTCGTGGTGATGGGCGGCATCTATACCGGCATCTTCACGCCCACCGAAGCCGCCGCGATGAGTGCCGTCTATGCGTTCATTGTCGCCGTGTTCGTCTATAAGGACATGCGCCTGGCGCAGGTGCCGAAAGTGCTGCTCGACTCGGCCAACATGTCGGCGATGTTGCTCTACATCATCACCAACGCGGTGCTGTTTTCCTTTGTCCTGGCCAACGAGAATATTCCCCAGGCATTGGCGGCGTGGATGCTTGACCAGGGCTTTGGCGCGGTGGCCTTTCTGCTCGCCGTCAATGTGCTCCTGCTCTTGGCCGGCAACTTCATGGAACCGAGTTCCATCGTACTCATCATGGCGCCGATCCTGTTTCCGGTGTCGCAGAAGCTGGGTATCGACCCGGTGCATTTCGGCATCATGATGGTGGTCAACATGGAAGTCGGCATGTGCCATCCGCCGGTTGGATTGAATCTCTATGTGGCCAGCGGCATTACCAAAATGGGTATTACCGAACTGACGGTGGCGGTTTGGCCCTGGCTGCTCAGCATGCTTGGCTTTCTGCTGCTGGTGACCTATTGGCCGACTTTGTCCATCTGGCTACCGAAAACCCTGGGCATGATGTGAGTGTCGCCCGGTTGCGACGTCGTTGCGGCGTTCAGCCGGCGTATTGGCCTGCAGCGCAGCATTGAATCTTGTTAAAATGCAATGTTTTCGGGAACGCTTCCGAAAACTTTCAAGGAGCAAGATGCAATGGCAATCGAACGTACCCTGTCGATCATCAAACCTGATGCTGTGGCAAAGAATGTGATCGGCAAGATTTACTCCCGATTCGAAACCAACGGACTGAAGATTGCCGCGGCGCGGCTGGCGCAACTGTCGCGCCAGGAAGCCGAAGGTTTTTACGCGGTTCATAGGGATCGGCCGTTCTTCAAGGATCTGGTTGAATTCATGATCTCCGGCCCGGTGATGATCCAGGTGCTGGAAGGCGAGGGCGCCATTGCCAAGAACCGCGATCTGATGGGCGCCACCGATCCGATAAAAGCCGCCGCAGGGACCATCCGCGCCGACTTCGCTACCAGCATCGACGCCAACGCCGTGCATGGTTCCGACGCGCCGGAAACCGCCGCCGTCGAAATTGCCTATTTCTTCCCGGCGCTCAACGTTTACACGCGCTGAGTCAGCCGAGCACAAACGAACCCCACCGAACCCAAGCGAGCCAAACCCGTCAATGCCAGTCAACCTCCTCGACTTCGATGCTGCCGGCATGACCGCCTGGTTTGCGGAAATGGGCGAAAAACCCTTCCGTGCCCGTCAGGTGCTGCGCTGGCTGCATCAATCGGGGGAAGCTGATTTTTCGCACATGACCGATGTGGCCAAGAGCCTGCGCGAAAAGCTTGCGCATATCGCCGGCGTCACGCCACCGACCATCGTCAGCGACAAGTTGTCCGACGATGGCACGCGCAAGTTTCTCTTCGACGTCGGCGCTGGCAATGCCATCGAGACGGTCTTCATCCCCGAGGCGGATCGCGGCACTTTATGCATTTCGACTCAGGCTGGTTGCGCGCTGGATTGCGCTTTTTGTTCGACCGGCAAGCAAGGCTTCAATCGTAACCTGACGACGGCCGAGATCATCGGTCAGTTGTGGCAGGCGAATCGGGTGCTGGAGGCGTCGGGCTTTTCCTCCGCTGTGGGCCATGGTTCTGCCGGAGGCCTTTCCCTCTCCCCCAACCCCTCTCCCGCGGGGGGGATAGGGGAGCTTCGTGCGTCTGGCGCCGAGGGTGGTGTGCGCAACATCAGCAACGTCGTCTTGATGGGCATGGGCGAGCCGCTGGCCAATTACGATAATGTCATCCCGGCGCTACGCCTTATGCTCGACGACCATGCCTATGGTTTGTCGCGGCGGCGTGTCACGGTGTCCACTTCCGGTATCGTGCCGGCCATCGACCGCTTGGGCGAGGATTGCCCGGTGGCACTGGCGGTGTCGCTCCACGCCCCCAACGACGCACTGCGCGACGAATTGGTGCCGATCAATCGCAAGTATCCGCTGGTCGAGTTGATGGCCGCCTGCAGAAGCTATCTGGTCAAGGCGCCGCGCGATTTCATCACTTTCGAATACGTCATGCTTGATGGGGTCAACGACACTGACGGGCACGCTCGCCAATTGCTGGCGCTCACCCGCGATGTGCCCTGCAAGTTCAACCTGATTCCCTTCAACCCTTTCCCAAACGCCGGATTCGTCAGGTCGCGTGCCGACAGGGTGCAGCGTTTTGCCGAGATTCTGATCGCAGCCGGGTCGGTGACAACCACGCGCAAGACGCGCGGCGACGACATCGACGCCGCCTGCGGGCAACTGGCCGGCCAGGTGCTGGACCGGTCGAGGCGCGTGGTGCGCCTCCAGGCTGCGCCAGCGCGAGCGGAGGCGGCGGTTTGAAATTCCATCCGGGTCGCGCCCTCGCCTTACTCGGTGTCTTGATGACGGCCTGCGTCAGCAATCCGCCGGTCACCCAGGTCGACCAACCGGCGTCGCAGCAAGCTGCCGTCGGCGACTTGCGCAAGCGTGCCAAGGCACATACCGATTTGGGTGCTGCCTACCTCGGCGACGGCCGACTGGCGGTGGCGCTTGAAGAGGCACGCATTGCCATCGCCGCAGATGCTGACTATGCGCCGGCCTACAACCTCCTTGGCTTGGTTCACATGTATTTGCAGGAGCCCAGGCTGGCCGAGGAGAATTTTGATCGCGCGCTCCGCTTGGCGCCGGCGGACGCAGAGATCAGTAACAATTTTGGCTGGTTTCTCTGCCAGACCGGCCACGAACAGAGGTCTATCGCCTATTTCCAGACAGCGATCAAGAACACGCTCTATACGACCCCGGCCAAGCCGCTGACCAACGCCGGGATATGCTCCTTGCGCCTCAAGGACGACAAGGCTGCCGAAGAGTATTTGACGAATGCCCTGCGTGCCGATGGCAGCAGTGCTTCGGCGCGCTTCTGGCTGGCTGAGTTGCTCTATCGACAGCGCCGCCTGGGCGAGGCGCGACTGCAGATCAGCGAACTTTTTCGCCTCTCCGAACCCGAAGCGCAGTCGCTCTGGTTGGCGCTGCGCATCGAGCACAAATTTGGCGACCGCGATGCCGAGGCGCGCTATTCCTCGCAACTGAGACGTAAATTCGCCGGCTCGCCGGAACACCAGAAATTGCTGCAGGGCCAATACGAGTGAACCAAAGTCTCCTGCCGCCAGAGCAACCTGAACAACCCGAGCAACCCGAAGCAAACGAACCATCGTTGTTTCAGGATCCTTCTGCGCCATCGACGGTATCCCCGGTCGTCCTGGTTTTACCGGGGCGACTATTGCGCAATTTGCGTGAATCGAGCAACTTGGCGATTGCCGATGTCGCCCAGGCGCTCAAGTTCAGCCCGCGGCAGATCGAAGCGCTGGAGCGCGACGATTACGCTTCCTTGCCCGGGATGAATTTTGTCCGCGGCTTTATTCGCAGTTATGCTCGATGGTTGAAGACGGATCCGGTGCCACTGCTGCAGCTGCTCGATGACGAAACTGCCGCGCCGACGCCCGAGATCCTCGCTCCCGAGCACATGGGTGCGGCCATGCCGCGGCCGCGTGGCCAGAGTAACCGGTTGCCGATGTTGGCCGGACTGCTGCTGATTGCTGCCTTGGCGGGACTTGCCGCGTACTATTTCAGTGTCGGGCATTGGCCGGTATTGTCATTGCCGGCGATGAATCCCAGGCAAGCAGAGCCGCTTGCCGCGCCGACCCCGGTGGTTACCCAGCCCGTTCAGGAATTGCCGACGCCGGCAGTTGTTTCCACAGATGCAGCGCCGCCTGTCGCTTCCTCGCCTGACGTCGTCGCTGCCCCGGCGCTGGTCAGCCCTGCCGTGTCCAGTGCGCCCGTGGTGAGTGCTCCGGTGGCCAGCGCTGCGGCGGCAAGCGCGCCAGCGCCGGCAAGTGTTCCAACGGTATCAGCGAAAATACCGGCCCCGGCAGGATTGATTGCATCGCCAGCGCCAGCGGTTGTCCCCGCGCCGGCAGCCCCAGCTACTGCCGCGAAGCCAAATGTTCCGGGCTCTGGTTCGGCCAATGTTCCCGCCAGCATTGCTTCGAATGCGCCAGCCGTGTCCGCGCCGCGACCGAAGCATGAACTGGTATTCAGCTTCGAGGGCAAGTCCTGGGTTGAGGTCAGGGATGCCTCAGGGCGCATCGTTTTCGCACAAATCAACGCGCCAGGCACTCAGCAGGCGGTCAGTGGCAAACCGCCGTTTCAGGTCGTGATCGGCAATGCCGCACAAGTGAAGTTGCAGCTCGATGAACGCAACATCGACCTGGTGCCGTACATCCGCGCCGAAGTGGCACGGCTGACCGTCGAATGAAAGCGGAGAGCAATGTGCTGAGCAGCGAGGCGCCTATGCCGCGGCGACGGACGCGTCAGGCAGTCGTCGGCAAGGTGCGAATCGGGGGCGGCGCGCCGGTCGTCATCCAGTCGATGACGAACACCGATACCGAAGACGATTTCGGCACCGCCATGCAGGTGGCGCAGTTGGCTCGCGCCGGTTCGGAAATCGTCCGCATCACCGTCAATACGCGTGAGGCGGCCGCGGCCGTGCCGAAGATCCGCGAGCGCCTGCTGGCCATGGACATCGACGTGCCGCTGGTCGGCGATTTCCATTTCAATGGGCACAAATTGCTGGCCGAGCATCCGGCCTGCGCCGAGGCCTTGGCCAAGTTGCGCATCAATCCGGGCAACGTCGGCAAGGGCGCGCGCCGCGATGAACAGTTCGCGCAAATGATCGAGGTCGCCGCCCGTTATGGCAAGCCGGTGCGAATTGGTGTCAATTGGGGCAGTCTCGACCAGTCCCTGCTGGCGCGCCTCATGGACGAAAATGCCCGCCGCGCTCAGCCCAAGGATGCCACGGCGCTGATGCGCGAGGCGATGGTGGCCTCGGCGCTGGAGTCAGCCGCCAAGGCCGAAGAATATGGCTTGCGCGGCGATGCCATTGTGCTGTCGTGCAAGGTTTCCGGTGTCCAGGATCTGATTGCAATCTACCGTGAACTGGCAGTGCGCTGCGACTATCCACTGCATCTCGGCCTGACCGAAGCCGGCATGGGCAGCAAGGGCATCGTCGCCTCGACGGCGGCCTTGTCGGTGCTGCTGCAGGAAGGCATCGGCGATACCATACGCATATCGCTGACGCCGGAGCCGAACGGCGACCGCACCCGTGAAGTCATCGTCGGCCAGGAAATCCTGCAGACCATGGGCCTGCGCGCTTTCGTGCCGCTGGTCGCTGCCTGTCCCGGTTGCGGCCGCACCACCAGCACCTATTTCCAGGAACTGGCCCAGGATATCCAGAGTCATGTCCGCGAGCAGATGCCGAAGTGGCGCCTCGAACGCGTCGGCGTCGAGAACATGACGCTGGCGGTGATGGGCTGCGTGGTCAATGGACCCGGCGAAAGCAAGCACGCCAGCATCGGCATTTCCCTGCCCGGCACTGGCGAGGCGCCGGTGGCGCCGGTGTACATCGACGGTGAACGGGCACTGACGTTGCGTGGCAACAATATCTCGGCCGAATTCAAGGCGCTGGTCGATGCCTATGTGACGCGCACCTACGCGGCGAGAGCGCCGGAATCCGCACCAGAATGAGCGAGCGATTGACATGAGCCAGGCACTGCAAGCGATCCGCGGGATGAACGATATCCTGCCCGACAGCGCCGAGCTCTGGGAAGAATTCGAAGCGACGGTCCGTGACTGGTTGCGGGCCTATGGCTATAAGCCCATCCGCATGCCGCTGGTCGAGCCGACGCAACTCTTCTCGCGGGCCATCGGCGAGGTGACAGACATCGTCGAGAAGGAAATGTATTCCTTTACCGACAGCCTCAACGGCGAGCAGCTGACGCTGCGCCCGGAAGGTACTGCCTCTTGCGTCCGCGCCGTCATCGAACACAATCTGCTCTATGACGGACCGCGCCGCCTTTGGTACATGGGACCGATGTTCCGCCACGAGCGGCCGCAAAAAGGTCGTTACCGACAGTTCCACCAGGTTGGTGTGGAAGCACTCGGTTTCCCGGGTCCTGACGTTGATGCCGAGCAGATATTGATGTGCGCGCGGCTGTGGAACGACCTCGGCTTCAATGGCGGTGGCAACGACAGCGTGCGCCTGGAAATCAACTCGCTGGGCAGTGCCGAGGAGCGTGCCGCTCATCGGGCTGAACTGATCGCCTATCTCGAGCAACATCAGGACGCGCTTGACGGCGATGCGCGGAGACGCCTGCACAGCAATCCGTTGCGCATACTCGATTCGAAGAATCCGGCCATGCAGGCCATTGTTGAAGCGGCGCCGAAATTGCTGGATTTTCTAGGTGATGCTTCGCTCAAGCACTTTGATGGCGTCCAGGCGGTGCTCAAGGATGCAGGCCTTCCGTATGTCATCAATACGCGGCTGGTGCGCGGTCTCGATTACTACAACCTGACGGTATTCGAGTTCATCACCGACCGGCTGGGCGCCCAAGGCACAGTCTGCGCCGGCGGGCGTTATGACGGACTCATTGCCCAGCTCGGCGGCAAGCCGGCGCCCGGCTGTGGTTTTGCCATGGGTATCGAGCGGCTGTTGTCGCTGTGGCAGGATCTGGACAATCACCGAGAGCAATCGGCGCCGGATATTTATCTGGTCAATCAAGGCGAGCGGGCGCAGCGTTATGCATTTCAAGTCGCAGAACATCTGCGCGATACCGGTTTCGCCGTGCATCTGCATTGCGGTGGCGGCAGCTTCAAATCGCAGATGAAGAAGGCCGATGCCAGCGGCGCGCCGCTGGCGCTCATCGTCGGCGACGACGAGGCGGCGGCCAATGCCGTTACACTGAAACCTTTGCGGGCGGCGCAGGAGCAGCAGCGCATCCCGTTCGATCAACTCGCCGAGAGTGTCGGCGATTTTCTTTTTGCAACGGAAGAACAAGATGGCAGTTTATGATCTCGAAGAGCAGGAACAGCTGGCCGAGCTGAAGACCTGGTGGACGCAGCATGGCAATCTGGTGACGGC
>CAISUK010000417.1 GCA_903888645.1 uncultured Pseudomonadota bacterium
CGCTCGCAGCCGCATTGCCCGCCGCCAGGTCAATGACCGGCACCACGCTGCCGCGCAGGTTGATCATCCCACGAATGAAAGCCGGCATCATCGGAATCTCGGTGAGCTGGCCGTACTCTGTTATCTCCTTGACGTTGAGAATGCCAATTGCGTAAATCTCGCTGCTGAGCAGAAAGGTGAGGTACTGGGCGATTTCAGCCGCAGTGCCCACGGTCGTGTGGATCAGGCTCGTGCCTCTGGTCACCATGGCGGATTGTCGAACGACTTTCCCCACGGAGCTCCCCTTTTTTTACCACTCTGCTTCAAAAACGTTCGAAATCGTTATTGCCGGCTGCGCTTGCCGATGTGTTGCCCACATCTCCCTTGCGCGCCTTTGGCGCCCTTACTGAGGTGGCCGCAGCCGTGGATACTTGCCGCTTCGCCATTCCGCCAGAACCTCCGCCCGCGTCCCCGACATGGAAGAAACTCATCAACTCCTGAAGTTGCCCGGTCTGGCCGCCCATCTGTTCGGCGGTGGCGGCGAGTTGCTCGGAGGCGGAAGCATTCTGTTGCGTGACTTTGTTGAGTTGCCCCATGGCGCCGTTGATCTGGACGACGCCGGTGGAATGTTCCTTGCGGGCCACGGCGATCTTCAGCGGAATGTCGCCCTTGTGCTGGCCGGTATCGGCACGGATAGAAAGCTTGCCATCCAGCGCAGCCTGGGCAAGGCGGCTGGCTTCGGCGCTCTTGGTCTTGGCGGCGGTCACCGCCTTGGCTAGCGCGGACAGCATCGGGCCGACCTCGCCCCTGGCGCTGGTATCGATTTTCACGCTGAAATCGCCCTCGGCAATCTTGTCGGCATTGACGACAGCCTCACTGACCGGGCGGGTGATGCTGCGGGTGATGTGAATGGCTAAGCCAAGGGTCAATAAGACCGCTAACACGGAGAGGGCGAGCACCAGAAGCTCCGCCGAGGCGGACATCTCGTTGGCATCCTTGGCGGCCTTCTGCATCGAGCCAGCCTGATGCGCGATGAAACTCATAATGCTGGCGAGGTATTCGTTTTGGGCCTTGCGCAAGTCGCCCAGCAGCAAATCAACGGCCTCGTCATGTTTGCCGGCCTTGACTAGTTCGATCAACTTATCCTGCATCGGCACAAAGGCCGCGCGGCTGTCGGTCAGGCGCTTGAAGCTTGCCTTGCCTTCGTCGGAATGTATCGACTTCGAAAGATTGTCGAGAATATCGTCGATCTTCCGGGCTTCATCGGGAATGCGGTCGAGTTCCTTCTTTACGTTCGCCTCGCCATGGACCAGCGTTGCGTTGAGCATGCCGCGGACCATGGCGTTGGCTGAATTGATAATGTCGTTGGTCTGGACGGTCTTGGGAAACTTGTCCTGCATCAAGCCGTCGATTGAGCTATTGAGTGCCGAGAGCCGTAGATAGCTGACCGTGGAAGTGGCGATCAGCAAAAGCAGGATGACGGCAAAACCGATCCGCAGCCGGGCGCCAATTCCCAGGTTGTTCAACATGATCTTGTCGCCGCACTAGAGAGAGAGCGGGAAATGCAGGAAGAGGTTTTGGGAACGTTGTTCAGCGGCGGCACGCCGAGTTGCGTGTCTTCAAGCTTTTCCAGGCGAGCGGCGAGGAGCGCCGAGTGCTCGTCGAGACGGTAGAGCGCGTCGATTGCCTGCCCGATCTGCTGTCGCGTGACATCCTGAAACTGCACGCTGGCCAGGGCCGACATGAACATCTCGGCCAGTTGCTGGCTGCTGTCGGTAATGGTTTTCATCGCCAGGGCTTCGTGTTCGGTGACTTCCCGGTAGCTTTTGCCGAGGTCGTCGAGCTGGGCGGCGAAGTTTTCCAGTGCCCCGCGCTCGGAGATGGAGTTGTCCTTGGACAGCTTGAAATGTGCTTGATCAGCACGACCAGAAAAATGCGAACAAGACGATGAACAGGGCGCCCAGCGCGCCTGCCAAAGCATCCGATATTCCCAACATGGGCAGCAGCGTCTGATCGAACCATTCGTCGCCCAGGTTTACGGCAAGCGCGGCGCCCGGCCCGACCAGCACCAAGACGATTAACATGCGGCGCAACAGCGGCAAGACATCCATTATCGATTTACGCGCTTGGTGGTATGGAGCACTTCATCGTCGTCGCTCGCCGTGGTCATCACTTCCATCCGGGTGTTTGCGTATCGAGGCAGTTCTTGCCAAGATTGACCAAGGTGGAAGGTTCTGTCTGTGCGGCGGCGCACATAAAGCCCTTACTGAGTCACCTCGCTATCCAATGCCTGGTAGCACCCGATGCGGCAAAGATCGAGTGGCCGTAGCGCCAGCCGCATTGGCTGGCTCGACCACCCAAGTCCCAAGTCGCCGCCACGGTGTTCGCCGGGCGCAAGGAAATACCTGCGGATTCGCCGAAGCCGCTGGGCAATTTTGCCGCTCTGGTTGGCAGCCTGATCGTCGATGCCGGCGACTGATGCCCGAAGTCCGGGCATCGTCGTGCAGCCGCAATGCGGCACCATCTACACCAAGCCAGACAAGAACAGGAATGCCGAGCGCGGTGGCTTCAGTTTTGGTGACACCAACGCCGGATTGATCGTGTCGAATCCGGCATTTTCAACCGGTGTCGTCAATACACCGGTGACGAGCGCGCAGATCGCGCCGCCGATCCTGCCGACGCATGGTGTGAATCAGAATGCGCTCGACTAGGTAGGCGTTGAGCATACCGAAGCCTGGCCAGCGTTGCCACGCTAACTCAAATTACTCGCGTAGCGAAGTTTGACGCAAATGACAGGCTGCTTCGGCAGCCTGTCATTGTCCGTTTTCCCTGATTAGTCGCTGACTATGGCCGCTTATTGCCAGTCGGATCGAGTCGCCCGCTTTGCGGGCGTGCACCCCTCAAGCTTTTCAGAAAGTCGACTGCAAGTTTGAACAGAGGGTCCGTTGGCGGCGGGTTCGTGGCGATGCGATGGCAGGCGCCAGTCATGCTCTGGCTATCGAGCGTGGCGGCAAGTCGGTAGAGGTTATCGTCATTCATGATTATGCCTTCGCAAGGATAACGCGTTTGTTGAAAGAAACGGTAAATAGTATAAACAGTATGAGCTCTTGCTGGCAATCTGTAAACGTAAATATTTGCAAGTTAAAGCCAAATTGCGAGTGCTCGCGACGACACAAGTAGTGGATTGGATCGGTTTGGGTAAATCCGGCCCACTGACATTCTTCCCGCTGGACCGTTATCATCGAGACCGGCCAAACCAAGGAGATTGCAAACAATGACTACGCTATTCAGCCCGCTCACGCTTGGCGCCACGATCGCGCCGAATCGCATCCTGATGGCACCGCTCACCCGCTGCCGTGCCGATGCCGAGCACGTTCCGACCGACCTGATGGCCGAGCACTATGCGCAGCGCGCGAGTGCCGGATTGATCATTGCCGAAGCCACCATGGCCATCGCCGGAAACTCCGCGTTCTGGATGGAACCGGGAATTTATTCGGCTGCCCAGGTTGCCGGCTGGAAGCGGGTGACCGACGCGGTGCACGCTGCCGGCGGCAGAATCTTCCTGCAGCTATGGCATGGCGGACGGGCTTGTCATCCGCTGCTCAACAGCGGTGCCCAGCCGGTGGCGCCCAGCCCGATCGCCATTACGGGCGACGAAGTGCATACGCCGGAGGGAAAGAAGCCCTACGTCCTGCCGCGCCAACTTGCCGATGACGAACTGCCGGGCATCGTCGCCGGATTCAAGCAGGCCGCAGTCAATGCCCAGACCGCCGGTTTCGACGGCGTCGAGGTGCATGGCGCCAATGGCTACTTGCTCGATGCGTTCCTGCGCGACGGTGCCAACAAGCGCGGCGGCGCCTATGGTGGCTCAGTCGAGAATCGCGCGCGGCTGTTGTTCGAAGTCATCGAAGTCGTCAGCAATGTCTGGGGTAGCGATCGGGTTGGCGTGCGCCTGTCGCCGCTCAATAGTTACAACAGCATGATCGACAGCGACCCGATAGGCCTCGCGACCTGGCTTGCTAGCCGGCTCAACGCCTTCGATCTGGCCTATCTGCATGCCATGCGCGGCGATTTTTTCGGCCAGCAAAGTGGCGACGTCATGACACCGATTCGCGCCAATTACAAAGGCGCGCTCATCGGCAACATGGGCTATACGGCCGATGAGGCGAGCAAGGCCATTGCTGACGGCAAGCTGGATGCGGTGGCCTTCGGTACCGGCTTCCTGGCCAATCCGGATCTGCCGGCGCGGTTCAAGGCCGGGGCACCCCTCAATCCGGTCGATCCGGCCACCTTCTATTCGCCGGGCGCTGCCGGCTATACCGACTATCCAAGTTTAGGCAGCAACTGAGAATCAGGAATATCCCGACAGCAAATCGATGAACCACCCGTCGCCCACGGCATGATTCGTCAGCGAATGGTCATGCTTGGCAAAACCTAGACGCGTCAGCCAATAATCCGGATAATCCAGAGCTTTTGGCCGGCGTCAATCGATGTTCGGCTGAATTGCGCTAGTTTTCGCGCCCCATTTTTCCGTTCAGCGAGGCATTCATGGCTGCAGTCCTGCCAGCACCGGCGCAAAGCCGGCTTCTTCTTTCCGGCAACGAAGCCGTCGCCCGGGCCGTCTGGGAATCAGGCGTGCGCGTTGCCGCCGCTTATCCCGGTACTCCCTCGACCGAGATGCTGGAAGTCATTTCGACTTATCCGGACATCTACGCCGAGTGGTCGGTCAACGAGAAGGTCTCGCTGGAAGTGGCGATCGGCGCGGCCTACGCCGGCTCGCGTTCGTTCTGTGCGATGAAGCACGTCGGCATGAACGTGGCGTCCGATGCGCTGATGACCTTGACCCTGACCGGCGTCATCGGCGGACTGGTGATCGCCATTGCCGACGATGTCGGCCTGTCCTCGTCGCAGAACGAGCAGGACTCGCGCACCTGGGGCCGCTTTGCCCATGTGCCGATATTCGAGCCCGCCGATTCGCAGGAAGCCTATGACATGACCAAGGCCGCTTTCGATTTCTCCGAGCGGCTGCAGGTGCCGGTGATCCTGCGCATGACAACTCGCATCAACCATGTCAAAGGCCTGGTCACCGTCGGCGAGCGCGTTGCCCATCACCCGCCAGGTTTCGCCAAGGATCCGTCCCGTTGGGTGATGACCCCGTCCGGAGCGGCCAAGCGCATTCCGCTGATGTTCGAACGCGACAAAGTGCTGCGTGCTGAAGCCGAACTCTCGCCGCTCAATATCGTCGAATCCGGCCGCGACCGCCGCGTCGGTTTTGTGACTTCCGGCCCGGCCTACATGCATGTGCGTGAATCCTTCCCCGACGCGCCGGTGTTGAAACTGGGTTTTTCCTGCCCGATCCCGATCGAGAAGATCCGCGCCTTCGCCGCGACTGTCGATCAACTGGTGGTGGTCGAGGAAGTCGAGCCGCTCGTCGAGATGGAAATCAAGGCAGCCGGCATCGCCTGTCTCGGCAAGGAGATTCTGCCGCGCAACGGTGAACTGGCGCCGCCGGTGCTGAAGCCGGCCATCGCCCGGCTGCTCGGCGAAACGGTGGCCGAGGCAACGCCAGCTTCAGTGCCTTCGCCGGTGTTCCCGCGGCCGCCGACCATGTGCGTCGCCTGCCCGCACCTCGGCGTCTATTACACGCTGTCGCAGCTGAAGAACATCACCATCGCCGGCGACATCGGCTGTTACACGCTCGGTGCCGGCCACCCATGGAATGCCCTCGATACAACGATCTCTATGGGCGCCTCGATGGGCATCGCGCTCGGCCTCGACAAGGGCCGCGGCGAATCCGACAAGGACAAACGCATCCTCGCGGTGATCGGCGATTCGACCTTCATGCACATGGGCATGCAGGGCCTGCTCGACATCGTCTACAACGGCGGCAATGTCACCGTGCTGCTGCTCGACAACCGTGCCGTGGGCATGACCGGTGGTCAATCAAATCCCGGCAGCGGCCGCGGCATCCACGGTCAGGAAACGCCACGCGTCGATTTCGCCAAGCTGGTCGAATCGCTCGGCGTGCGCAGGGAACGCATCCACGTCGTCGATCCCTACCAGTTGCCGGTGCTGTTCAAGACCATCCGCGAAGAGATCAAGATTCCCGAAGTGTCGGTGATCATCACCGACCAGCCCTGTGTGCTGATCGACGATTACAAGAAGCAGAAACCTTATGAGGTGATCGCCGACAAGTGCACCGGATGCGGCAACTGCGTCGAAGTCGGTTGTCCGGCCATCCATGTGACCCGCCGGGAGAAAGCGGTGAAGCCATCGGGCAAGGAAGTCGAACTGCAGTTCGTCAACATCGAGACCGCCGCCTGTACCGGCTGCGGCCTCTGCGTGCAGCCCTGCGCCCCGGACGCCATCGTGCACGCGCTGCCGCGGCAGGTGATCGATTTTGCGCGGAAAGGTGTTTAGCGCCATGACGAAAAACGTCACCAATATTCTCGTCGTCGGCATCGGTGGCCAGGGCGTCATGACTGCTACCGAGATCCTCGCCGAAGCGGCCATTTCGCTCGGCCACGACGTCAAGAAAACCGAAGTCGCAGGCATGGCGCAGCGTGGTGGTGTCGTTTCATCGCACCTGCGCTTCGGCGAAAAAGTCCTGTCGCCGCAGATCGCGCCGGGGCAGGCCGATCTTCTGGTCGGCTTCGAAGCCGCCGAGGCGCTGCGCTGGTGTCACTACCTGCGGCCCGGTGGATTGGTGTTGATGAACACCGGCCGGCTGGTGCCACCGGTGGTCGATCTCGGCCTCTATGATTATCCCGACGATCCGGTCGGCCAGATCCGCGCCCGCGGCATCGAAGTGCATGCCTTCGACGCCATGGCCATCGCCATGGAACTGGGCGAGGTGCGGCTTGGCAATACCGTGATGCTGGGCGCCATCGCCGGCCATCTGCCGTTCCCCGCGGACGTTTTGCTGACGGCGGTGCTGCAGCGTTTTGCTGCCAAGAAGCCGCACATGGTCGAGATCAACAGGCGTGCCTTCGAACAGGGCCGCAGCGCCGACGCCCAGGCCGCCCATCAGGCGGTGGCAGCATGACCGCCGCCATCATCGACGGCAACGCGCTGTCCGCTGAAATCCGCGCCAAGCTTGCCGAGCGCGCCGCGACGCTCAATGCCAATGGTGTTTCACCCTGCCTGGCGGTCATCCTGGTCGGTGAAGATCCAGCTTCGGCGGTGTATGTGCGCAACAAAGTGGCTGCCTGTGAAAAGGCCGGCGTCCGCTCGCTGCGTGACGTTTATGCCGCTGACGTCGATCCCGCCGTGGTCTTCGCCCGGATCGCCGCATTGAACGCCGATCCGACAGTGCATGGCATCCTCGTGCAACTGCCGCTGCCGAAGAATTTCGACAGCAACGCCGTGCTTGAAGCCATCGCCCCGGCCAAGGATGTCGACGGTTTCCATGCCGAAAATGTCGGCGCGCTGATGCAGGGCAATCCGCGATTCATTCCGTGCACGCCATATGGCGTCATGGAAATGCTCAAGAGCCGCAATGTCAATCTCAAGGGTGCCGAAGTGGTCATCGTCGGCCGCAGCAACATTGTCGGCAAGCCGATGGCGATGCTGCTCCTGGCTCAGAGCGCCACGGTGACGATATGCCATTCGCAATCGCGCGACCTGGCTTTCCACACCCGCCGCGCCGACGTTCTGGTGGCAGCGGTGGGTCGCGCGAAAATGATCACCGGCGACATGATCAAGCCGGGCGCAACCGTCATCGACGTCGGCATCAATCGCTTGCCGGCCGAGCAGGGCGGCAAGCTGTGCGGCGATGTCGATTTCGAGTCCGCCAAGGAAGTTGCCGGCCTCATCACCCCGGTCCCCGGCGGAGTCGGGCCGATGACCATCACCATGTTGCTCGCCAACACCATCGAGTCGGCCGAGCGCGTTGCAGGAGAAAAGGCATGAGCGCAGCGAAACATCCTCTGGTCGGCATCATCATGGGTTCGGACAGCGACTGGCCGGTGCTGCGCAGCGCCGCCCAAACGCTCAAGGATTTCGGTGTTGCCTACGAAGCCAAAGTGCTGTCGGCGCACCGCACGCCCGATGCCGCGCTCGACTACGCGTCCAGCGCCGCCGGTCGCGGCATCAAGGTGTTGATCGGCGCCGCCGGCGGTGCCGCCCACCTGGCCGGCGTACTCGCCGCAAAAACGCAATTGCCGGTGCTGGCCGTGCCGATGCCGTCGAAGCATTTGCAGGGCCTCGATTCGCTGCTGGCCATGGTGCAAATGCCCGCCGGCATACCCGTTGCCACCTTCGCCATCGGCGAGGCGGGTGCAGTCAACTCGGCCCTCTTCGCGGTTTCCATGCTAGCTCTTGGCGACGCCGGACTGGCGCAGAAGCTGACCGATTTTCGCACCCGCCAGACCGAAAAAGTCCTCGCCAAGACACTCGCTGACCTGCCTTGATAGCGCATTTATTGGCTACTGCAGTGCGCGTCGCCAGCGGCAGCGGCGATGACTGAAGAAGCGCTGATTGCCCGTGCCGTGCAACTGCTGCACGCCGGCGAGCTGGTCGCCTTTCCCACCGAAACTGTTTACGGCTTGGGCGCCGACGCCGCCAACGCGGCAGCAGTAGCCAAGATATTTGCCGCCAAAGGTCGCCCGGCCGATCATCCGCTCATCGTCCATCTCGCCGCCGCCACACAGATTGACCGTTGGGCGCGCGATATCCCGCCCGCTGCCATACAGCTCGCCGCAGCGTTTTGGCCGGGACCGCTGAC
>CAISUK010000418.1 GCA_903888645.1 uncultured Pseudomonadota bacterium
CAGCGAGATGATCGCCCGGACAATGGCCAGACTCTCCTTACCGACAGAACCAGCCGTCCCAAGGGTTAAGTTCAGCTCATGTGGCAGACGAGACCCGGGCATTATGGAAAGTCATTTCCAATGCCCGGACTGAGGCATTGCCAATGCCAGGTGGGAGTTTCCGATGAGAACTTTGCTGATCTTTCGCTTATGTTATGATTTATTTGTACACAAATGAAAACGAGAGGCTGCTCATGGATACAACAACACTGACCTTGCGCGTTCCCGCAACAGTGAAGGAGCAATTGGATCAGCTAGCGGATGCCACTCACCGATCCAAGTCCTACTTGGCTGGTGAAGCAATTCGTCAATATCTGGAGCTTGAGGTTTGGCAGATCGGGGAAATACAACGGGCACTCAAGGAGGCCGATGCCAATGACTTCGCATCTGATGCCGAGTTAAATGCCATTGTGAGAAAGTATGCAGGTTAAATGGCTCCGGCGCGCCCTGGAGAACCTTGACGACGAAGCGGCCTACATTGCCAAGGACAGCCCCCATGTAGCGGCGGAGTTTGTTGCGCATATGCGCGACAGTGCAGCAATGCTCGCGGATCACCCTAACATGGGGCGACCTGGCCGAATCTCTGGAACTCGCGAACTGGTCGTGACGAGGTTCACTTACATCCTGCCCTATCGAGTGCGCGGCGATAACGTGGAAATCCTGCGTGTATTCCATACTTCAAGGCGATGGCCTACGCGGATGCGCTGAGTCCCCACTGAATGTTGCGATGCGTAATGTCCCCTACCTCTCGATCACGAGCTTCGGATACCCATTTTTGTTCAGGCGCCGCGCTTGGCAAAGTCGCTCGGACGAAAACCGAGCAGCCAGAGCGTTCCGAAGTAGGTGGCGATGCCGCCACCGACCAGAGCACTCAGGGTCAGGAGGCGTTCCGCAATTGGCATCGCTAGCCAAGACTTTTCGCTGCCCATGCCGAACCAGAGCGTTGCCGCCAGAGCTGCCAGCGCGATCGCCAGGCGTAAGCCAAACCCAGCCCAGCCAGCCTGCGGCAGATAAACTTCGCGCTGGCGCAGGCCGCGGTAGAGCAGACCGGCGTTAATGCAGGCGGCCAGGCCGGTCGCCAGGGCCAGTCCGGCGTGCTTCAGCCAGCCGATGAATGCCAGGTTCATCAATTGTGTCAGGGTGAGCGTCAGCAGGGCGATTTTCACCGGCGTGCGAATATCCTGGCGAGCATAAAAACCCGGTGCCAGAATTTTGACCAGGATCAACCCGGTCAAGCCGATGCTATAGGCGAGTAGCGCTTGACGAGTCTGCAGAACGTCGCTAACGGTAAATGCGCCGTGCAGGAAAAGCGTAGATAGCAGCGGAACGCCGAGAATTGCCAGCGCCAGGGCCGCCGGCAGGGTCAACATCAGGGTCAGGCGAAGCCCCCAGTCAAGCAGCGCCGAGAACTCCTCAGGCTTGTCGCTGGCGTGGGTATTGGAAAGGCTGGGTAGGAGAATCGTACCCAGCGCGGCGCCGAGCAGGCCGGCCGGAAACTCCATCAGCCGGTCGGCGTAATACAGCCACGAGACGCTGCCGGTCGCCAGAAAAGAGGCGAAAATTGTGTTGATCAGCAGCGAAATTTGCGATACGGAAACGCCGATTACCGCCGGTGCCATCAGCTTGAGAATGCGCCGGACGCTCTCGTCGCGTGGCGCAAAATCGAAGCGCGGCATCATGCCGATGCCCTTCAGTGCCGGCCACTGGATCGCCAGTTGCAACAACCCGCCGACAAACACGCTCCAGGCCAAGGCCTCGACCGGTTGGGCAAACCAGGGCGCCGCCAGCAGCGCGCCGGCGATCATCGCCACATTGAGCATGACCGGTGTAAACGCCGGCAGCGTGAAGCGGCTCCAGGTGTTGAGAATGCCTGCGGAAAATGCCACCAGCGACATGAACAGGATGTAGGGAAAAGTGATTCGCGTCAGTTCGACGGTCAGGGCAAACTTGTCGGCATCCGCGGAGAAGCCGGGCGCAGTGGCATAAATCAGCAGCGGCGCAGCCACCATGCCAAGTACCGATACGAGCAACACGATCAGCGAAAGCATCGTCGCCGTGCGGTCCACTAATTGTTTAGTTTCTTCCGGACTGCGGCGGTTCCGGTATTCGCCGAGCAGCGGCACGAAGGCTTGCGAAAACGCACCCTCGGCGAACAGTCGGCGAAGCAGGTTGGGTAAGCGGAAAGCGACAAAAAAGGCGTCAGTGAAGACGCCGGCGCCAAAGGTTCGGGCGATGACAAAATCCCGAACGAAGCCGAGGATGCGCGACAGCAGCGTCATCCCACTGACAGTGGCGAGAGCCTTGAGCAGATTCATCGAGGGTGGAACACGAGCAGTTTACGGCGCGGACAATTGTTGTGAAGAATCGGTGCTAACAATCGGCAATCAAAGGGTTCGCCATGGTATCGGCTTTGCGGCTGAGGGGTGCAAACGAAAGTGTTGGACGGGTGTAAGCCAAAAGGAGGAATAGAGGGGTAAAAGTCGAAGTAGTGGAAAGTTTGCTGTTGTGATGCCGATAACCCGA
>CAISUK010000419.1 GCA_903888645.1 uncultured Pseudomonadota bacterium
CCACGGACGTGGCGATCTTCACCAATGGCGCGATTCGCCACACGTCGGTGATCCCGATCGCCGGCGACCTAATTACCAGCGACATCGCGATGGCGCTGCGCACGCCGACCAAGGACGCCGAAGACATCAAGGTCGAAAGCGGCTACGCCAAGCAGTTGCTGGCGGACCCCGAGTCGCAGGTCGAGGTCCCGGGCCTGGGCGACCGCGGTCCGCGCATGCTCAGCCGCCAGGCGCTGGCCGGCGTCATCGAGCCGCGCGTCGAGGAAATCTTTTCATTGGTGCATCAAGTCATGCGCGAGTCCGGCTTTGAGGAAATGCTCTCCAGCGGCATCGTGCTCACCGGCGGCAGTTGCATCATGCCGGGCATGGTGGAACTGGGCGAAGACATCTTCCTCAAGCCGGTGCGGCGCGGTTTTCCAAAATACAGCGGTGCCCTGTCCGACATGGTGGCGCAACCGCGTGCCGCCACCGTCATGGGTCTGCTTGAGGAAGCGCGGCTGGCGCGCCTGCGCGGCTTCAAGGTCGCGCAGAAGAACGGCTCCATGAAAACCGCATTCAGCCAGGTCAAAGACTGGTTTGTGGGGAACTTCTGATGGCAAAGTCCACGTCCTTCAGCAACGTCTGGCCGATTCAAATGTTGCACTGGCACTGGCGCTGGCACTGGCGCTGCATGGACCCGCCAGGTCCGTCTAGCACGTAATGAATAAATTTGAACCACAACGGCAACTGTCAAACCAATTGAAACTTCAGGAGAAAAAAATGGCCATCGAAATGATTGAAGAAATCGCGTTCAACCAGGGCACCCAGATCAAGGTGATCGGTGTCGGCGGCGGCGGCGGCAACGCTGTGGCCCACATGATTGACTCATCGGTACAGGGCGTCGAATTCGTTTGCGCCAACACCGATGCGCAGGCCCTGGGCCGCAGCGCCGCGCACCGCACGATCCAGCTTGGCAGCAGCGGTCTGGGCGCCGGCAGCAAGCCCGAGCGCGGCCGTGAAGCGGCTGAAATGGCGGAGGAAGAAATCCGCTCCGCCATCGAAGGCGCGCACATGCTGTTCATCACGGCCGGCATGGGCGGTGGCACTGGCACCGGCGCGGCGCCAGTGATCGCACGTGTTGCGCGCGAGATGGGCATCCTGACGGTTGGCGTCGTCACCAAGCCTTTCGAGTTCGAGGGCGGCCGTCGCATGAGCAATGCCGATGCCGGCCTCATGGAGCTTGAAGCCAATGTCGATTCGCTGATCGTGATTCTCAATGAGAAACTGCTTGAAGTGCTGGGCGACGACATCACCCAGGACCAGGCCTTTGCCCATGCCAACGACGTACTCAAGAACGCGGTCGGTGGCATTGCCGAAATCATCAACGTGCCGGGTCACGTCAATGTCGACTTTGAAGATGTGCGCACCGTCATGGGGGAGCCCGGCAAAGCCATGATGGGCACCGCTGTGGCGGCGGGCCCGGACCGTGCGCGCATCGCTGCCGAGCAGGCTGTGGCCTGCCCGTTGCTCGAAGGCATCGACCTGTCCGGCGCCAAAGGCGTGCTGGTGCTGATCACAGCGGCCAAGGGCTCGCTCAAACTCAGCGAATCGAAGCTGGCGATGAACACAATCCGTGCCTACGCCTCACCCGATGCCCACGTGATTTACGGAACGGC
>CAISUK010000420.1 GCA_903888645.1 uncultured Pseudomonadota bacterium
AGCCGCTCTCGGCGGATTCCAACTCCTCGGCTAAAGATTTGGCTTCTTCGACTAACTCAAGAAGATCCCTTGCGGCGATGAGAACCTCGGCAGTTGTAGCCTTCAACTCAAGAAGGTCGCCTCGCTCAATCTCCGCATCAATTTTCTTGATACTGGATAGCGCTTCATGTAGATCAGCGATTGCAGCCGTTGCGGGAAGTGAATCAGCCGACGGGTAGCTGGCCTGTACATACACCAAATCCAGGCCAACCTTCTGCCTTGCTTCACGGAGTTTTCCAGCCTCTTCCTCGGTCAGAGGGGGTGCATTTTCCGGCGAAAGTGTAATGTCATCATTAAACCAGCCATGCTGTTCCAATCCGGAAGTAACCAGCTCTGCAAGTTGTTGTGCGCGCATCGGTACGCCATCAATTTCCACCTCTGAAAGCTGTGCAATGGCAATTTCATCAATGCGCATGTCAATGGAGGCCAGTTCGTGGTGGGCGCGATCAATGGCGCTTTTCAGTGTTGCGATCTCCTGTTGCGTCTGTTCCGGATTAAGCTGGGATAGCCGATGCGCAATGGTCTCGATTGATGCCTGGGACTGGAGGACACCTTCACGGTCGCTGGTCATCAGCGCTACGGTCAGGGCGCGGACTTCCTCGGGTATTTTGGATTGGAGTACTTCAAGCGCTGGCTCTCCACGTGAGGTTACAAGTACCCGTCTGCCAGTTGCCAGATAGTGGCAAATAATATTGGCAATAGAGTGTGTCTTGCCAGTTCCGGGCGGCCCTTGTACAGCTACGCCCGCAGCTTTTTCGAGCCGTTGAACGATGGTGACCTGCTCTTCATTGTATGGCAGGGGAAAATAAAGCTCTTCTACCTTGCCGTGACCTGATCCGCGACTTGAACGTCCCCGAAAATAAATGGCTTCGAATGCAACGGGCTCGTCTGAAGGCGGGGTTACAAGAGCGAGCGGGCCAGGTGGAATATCGCATCCGGTTGCCAGCTTCGCCTTCAGGCGTTTCAGGTCATCAGTTAGATAGTGAGTGGTCCTTGGACGTGAAAGCAGTGCCCAGCCATCCGTCACAATCAAGTCGGTGGCTGGTGCAGGAAGAGGAACTCCCGTTGCAAGCACCTCTCGATAGCTGCCGTTGCAATCGAGGTTTGATGCGGCAAGTTTGAGCACATCGGTATAGCTCGAAGCATCAAATGGGGTAACAGGACTCTCGCTATGTTTTTGGAGATGCTCCTTTATAGCGAGCTCAACATTAGCAGCCCCGGGGAGCGAGCAAGTAACGAACGCATCCATTTCAACCCGTGTATCGGTTGATCGGGGACGAACCTCGAGCGCCATGCTTTTTTCTTCTATGGAAATTCCGACGGCTTGAGTAAGCAACGGATATTCGAAGCTGACGGTGCTTTCTTCGAACGGAATCTGCCATGACGCAACGCCTATGCCCCAAACGAGTTCTTGAGGTTTGACCGTTTCTTCGGCCTCAATCTGGTACTTCAAGGCGAATAGATCGCCGTAGAGGGAGATGCTCTTGCGACGCGGACGCTCGCCCTCAGCCCAGGCTTGCCATTGAGGCAAGTATTCCAGGAGAGCCGTTTTGGCTTTCTGCCTTAATTCTTCTTGTTTTAGCTGTACGTCAGTTACTGCCAGCAGAAGATCAGGCTTGGATTCATGCAGGGCAATCCATGTGACCAGATGGCCTTCATCCAGTGCAGGCTGTTCGCCAAACGGGTCATTACTGATAATAAACAGCCCTTTGAAAAGGTCAGGGAGAGCTGGGGGGCGGTCGGCTTCGAGGCGCGCCAGATGTAGCCAGATATGGTCGCCCTCGGGGCAAAGATCAAATTCAAGGCCGGGGAGTCCAGTCAAGTCGGTATTGCGACGAGCAAACCCCTGTGCGGTGGAGAGATGATAACCTTTTGGGTCAATATTTTTTGCTTGCTCTTCGATATATTCGAGCAAGCCTTTTAGCAAGTCACGAGGTGTAGTGGGCATAATTCCTGCTGTACAAATCAGGTCTCTTCAATAGAATCAACTGTCAGCCGAAAT
>CAISUK010000421.1 GCA_903888645.1 uncultured Pseudomonadota bacterium
AATCACCCCTCACGAGCGAGGGCGTGAGATCACACAATAATTCGTGCAGCGGCCAATTGGTTCTTCTCCGCGTAGCGGCTCCGTCCAACCTCGAGTTTGCCGGTGTTGCTAAGAAACATATGGGTGACGGAGGTATCCAATTGCGCGTCGGCCTGCGGTACGGTGCACCACTCGCGCTGGCTGCCGTCGAAGCCGACGATGGAAGATCGAGGCGGGACGTTGTAGGCGTGGCTGACGATGCAATGCGCGTCGGTAAGGTCAGCGCCCGTGACGTAACTGGGCAACATATGCACCTTGGCTTCAAGCAACGCATTCACGCGAGCGTGCCGAGCCGGGTCGGTGGCTGGATAGCGCAAGTCCGATAATGGAACCTGGCTGATGATGTCGCGCAGTACGTAGTCCGATGCGGTGAATGCGCCCTTGATGCGCTCGCTGATCAAAAGGCTGCTATTGGCGACCCGCGCGCGCGATTTCTCTTCTTCCTGAAGGTAGGACGAACGAATATCGTATGCCGCATAAATTGCCAGTAACAGGCAAATCGACAGGTAGTAGTAGAGGAGGTTCTTGTAGTCACGCATGGCCTGGTGAAGTCTCAGCGGCACAATATCGAGTACCGTTGGTCGGAGCCCTCTAATGATCTCGATTTCCCCGGGCGTCAGTAAAGACTGATTCGCGGCTTGGCCGTTCGCCATCCCATTCTTCGCAATGTTGTCGTCTTCCGCCGCCAATTCGGCGGCGCAGAAACGCTTTGTTTTCGCCAAGTGTAGCGAATTTATGGGATCCAGGTTGTCGGTAACGGCGGAGATTGGATCCGCGCAACGCAGGGAAGATCGTCCCTATCTCCTGCGCCTGTTTCGCGCATCGAGCAAGTACGGCAAATTGGATTCTAAGTTACCCCGGCTTTACCGCTAAAAACCCGGCTGGCGCGAATGTCGGACTCGGCTATCGTCACCAGATCGCGCCGCGTCAGTGGCTCGCCTCTGCGCCCGAACAGACGATTGGCATGACGCAGGCGCATCCGATCAATGGCGTTGCGGATAGAGCGGGCATTGGCGAAATGCGGCATTTGCATGCGCAGGCGGATGTACTCGACAAAGACCTGTGCGCTGGCCGCATCGAAGCGATAATTCAGACTTGCCATCATCATTTCAGCGATTTCCATGAGTTCCTCCGTCGCGTAATCGGGAAAGTCGATGTGGTGGGCAATGCGCGACGACATGCCCGGATTGCTGGAAAAGAAATTCTCCATGCGGTCCTTGTAGCCGGCCAGGATGACAACCAGATCGTCGCGCTGGTTTTCCATCACCTGCAGCAGTATCTCGATCGACTCGGCGCCGTAGTCGCGCTCGTTTTCCGGCTTGTAGAGGTAATAGGCTTCGTCGATAAAAAGCACGCCGCCCATCGCCCGCTTCAGCACTTCCTTGGTCTTCGGCGCCGTGTGGCCGATGTATTGGCCGACCAGATCGTCGCGCGTCACTGCGACGACATGACCTTGTCGTACGTAACCGAGACGATGGAGGATCTTCGCCATGCGCTGTGCGACGGTGGTCTTGCCGGTGCCGGGATTGCCGGTGAAGCACATGTGCAGCGAAGGCGGCTGCGCGTTGAGATTCATGTCCTTGCGCAGCCGGTCCATGAGCAACAGCGCGGCGATCTCGCGGATGCGGGTCTTGACCGGTTTGAGGCCGATCAACTCGCGATCCAGTTGGTCGAGAATTTCGAAAACATGCGAGTTCTCGAGCACACCGACGAGGTCGACGGGTGTGTCGTCGGCCAGTTCCGCAAGTATTTTTTCGCTGCTGCCCATGGTGGCTCCGTTCAGTCAGGTTGTGCGACAATCACGCGTAGCGCGATCCTTCGGGCCGGTCGGCTGAATAGGATCGGACCGTATAGCTGACCGTACGGCCGGCGGTTTCCTGGCGGATCAGTCCGAAACCGGGTTCTTCAGCCGGCCGATTCACCAGAAAGGACATCCGCGGTGTTTCCCAGCCGCGACTGCTGTCGAAGGCGGTGACACGAACGTAATGGCGCGGATAAGTGCTGCGGCATTCGTTGATTTCCATCAATATGCCAGCCGGATCCTTGAGGTCGAACATCGGTATTCCCCACATTTCCCAGTAGGTATTCCGCGGGTGCGGGTCGTCGGTGTATTCGACGTTGAGCGCCCAGCCCTGTTTGAGTCCGTAGGCAATCTGTGCGGTGATCTGCTCGTCGCTCAGATCGGGAAGAAACGAGAACTGTCCCTGGGTAAGTCGCATGGTATTTTCTCCTTGGTTGATTTGTTTTCAGTTGCGCATCAGGCGCTGGCGGTTGCGGTCGGGACAAAGTCCGCCGTATCCGTCGACGCATAGTTGAAGCTGATGTCCTTCCAGGTATCCAGCGCGGCCTGCAGCGGTTTGCACCAACGCGCCGCGTTCTGCAGGATGGCCGGGCCCTCGTTCCAGATATCGCGACCTTCGTTGCGCGCAAAAATCATTGCTTCGAGCGCGACGCGGTTGGCGGTGGCACCGGCCTGGATGCCCATCGGGTGGCCGATGGTGCCGCCGCCGAATTGCAGCACGACATCCTCGCCGAGGTAGGTGATCAGTTGGTGCATTTGCCCGGCGTGAATGCCACCCGATGCCACAGGCATGACGCGGTTGAGCGATGCCCAATCCTGCTCGAAGAACAGGCCGTTCTCCAGATTTACTGGCGTATGGTTCTCACGCAGCGTGTCGTAGTAGCCCTTGATCATGTTCGGATCACCTTCCAGTTTGCCGACCACGGTGCCGGCGTGGATGTGATCGACGCCAGCCATGCGCATCCATTTGCAGATGACGCGGAAGCTCATGCCGTGATTCTTCTGCCGCGAGTAGGTGGAATTGCCGGCGCGGTGCAGGTGCAGGATCATGTCGTTCTTGCGCGCCCATTTGGCCATCGACTGGATCGCCGTATAGCCGATCACCAGGTCGATCATGATGATTACCGAACCTAGCGACTTGGCGAATTCGGCGCGTTCGTACATTTCCTCCATGGTGCCGGCGGTGATGTTCAGGTAATGGCCCTTGACCTCGCCGGTAGCCGCGGAGGCCTTGTTCACCGCTTCCATGCAGTAGAGAAAGCGATCGCGCCAATGCATGAAGGGCTGCGAATTGATGTTCTCGTCATCCTTCATGAAGTCGAGGCCGCCCTTCAGTCCCTCGTAGACGACACGGCCGTAGTTGCGGCCGGACAGGCCAAGCTTCGGCTTGGTGGTGGCGCCAAGTAGCGGTCGGCCGAACTTGTCGAGCCGCTCGCGCTCGACGACGATGCCGGTGGCCGGTCCCTGGAACGTTTTCAGGTAGGCTACCGGTATGCGCATGTCCTCGAGGCGCAGCGCCTTGACCGCCTTGAAGCCGAAGACGTTGCCGATGATCGATGCCGTCAGGTTGGCAATCGAACCGGGCTCGAACAGATCCAGGTCGTAGGCGATGTAGCCGAAGTATTGCGCTTCCTTGCCGGTGCCCGCGCCGGTCCCCGGCACCGCATCGACTCGGTAGGCCTTGGCCCGATAGACGTCACAGGCGGTCAGTCGGTCCGTCCAGACCACTGTCCACGTCGCCGTCGATGACTCCCCGGCCACCGCGGCGGCGGCTTCGATGGCATCGACGCCTTCCTGCGGCGTAATGCGGAACATGGCAATGACATCCGTGTCCTTGGGTTCGTAATGCGCATCCCAGTAGCCCATCTTGGCATAGGGGATCACGCCGGATTTGTAGCGCTCCTTGGCGTCCATCACCCCACCGTTGATTTCTTCGACTGCACCCATAATTTTCTCCTCCGAGCGATTGATTGATGTTTGGACGTTCCGGATAATTCTTGCGCGACGTCCTGGGATGGAGTCTGATCAAGAGAGACGATAATTGATATTCGATTGTTTCGATCTTTGATATAGTCAATCATCTATGATTTTTCTTGGAGGCCGCTGCCGTGATGCGCCACGCGACGTTTCGCCAACTGGAAATCTTCGAGACCATCGCCCGCCTGGGCAGTTTCACGCGGGCTTCGGAGGAACTTTTCCTCACCCAGCCGACGGTTTCGATGCAGGTCAAGAAACTCTCCGATGCACTTGGCTTGCCGCTCTACGAGCAGATCGGCAAGCGCATTCACCTCACCGACGCGGGAATCGAACTGGCCCGGACAGCCCGGGAAATCATCGACGCGCTCGAACGGATGGATATGTCAGTCGCGCAGATGCGCGGCCTGCAGAAGGGCAAGCTGCGTCTGGCCGTGGTGACGACGGCGAAGTATTTCGCACCGATGTTGCTCGGCGATTTTTCGCGGATTCATCCAGAAATCGCGCTATCGCTCAAAGTCACCAATCGCGAGCGGGTGCTCGAGCGGGTCGCCGAAAACCGTGATGACCTTTACATACTGAGCGAACCGCTCGGCGAGCATGATCTCGAAGCCCGCTCCTTCATGGAAAACCCGTTGCTGGTGCTCGCTCCGCCTGGCCACCCGCTGGCGCGCAGCAAGCACATCGCCCTCGAACGGCTGGCCGCTGAGCCCTTCCTGATGCGCGAGCCGGGATCGGGAACCAGGCTTGCCGTCGAAGAACTGTTTGCCCAACATGGCCTCAAGCTCAATGTCCGCATGGAATTGGGCAGCAACGAAGCGATCAAGCAGGCCATCATCGCCGGGCTGGGCATTTCCGTTTTGTCGCGGCATGTGCTGGCTGCCGGCAAGGGCCGCGGCGATCCGCTCATTCTTGACGTGCAGGGGTTTCCGATCCTGCGCCACTGGTATGTGGCGCACCGCAAGGGCAA
>CAISUK010000422.1 GCA_903888645.1 uncultured Pseudomonadota bacterium
CCAACTCGCTTCCGTGAAGAAGTGCGGCCACATGGGTGGCAAAGTGCTGGTGCCGACCCAGGAAGCCGTGCAGAAGCTGCTCGCCGCGCGCCTCGCCGCCGATGTCATGGGCGTGCCGACCATCATCCTGGCCCGCACCGATGCCGAAGCCGCCGACCTGATCACCAGCGACGTTGATGCAAACGACAAGGCGTTCTGCACCGGCGAACGCACCGTCGAAGGTTTCTACAAGACCTACAAAGGCCTCGACCAGGCCATCTCACGCGGCCTCGCTTACGCACCCTACGCCGACATGGTGTGGTGTGAAACCGGCACCCCGGATCTTGAATTCGCCCGCAAGTTCGCTGAAGCGATTCGCGCCAAGTTCCCCGGCAAACTGCTCGCCTACAACTGCTCACCGTCGTTCAACTGGAAGAAGAACCTCGACGATGCCACCATCGCCAAGTTCCAGCGCGAACTCGGCGCCATGGGTTACAAGTACCAGTTCATCACCCTGGCCGGCATCCACAACATGTGGTACCACATGTTCGATTTGGCCCAGGACTATGCCCAGCGCGGCATGACTGCGTACGTCGAAAAATTGCAGGAGCCAGAGTTCGCCGCCCGCGACCGCGGCTATACCTTTGTCTCGCACCAGCAGGAGGTCGGCACCGGCTATTTCGACGACGTCACCACGGTAATCCAGGGTGGCATTTCATCGGTGACTGCCCTGACCGGTTCGACCGAAGAAGAACAGTTCCACTAAGCCGCTACGGGTGCGCCCTTACCGGGGCCTAACCTCGCGCCGCCTCCTTGCCGGGAGGCGGCGTTTTTGTTGGTGCGGCCAAAGCCTGCATGAGAGTGAAGCAACAAACCCGGCGGCGGCAAGCTTGCCGTCGTTGCAATGACATCGTCTTGAGGGTAAGCTTGCCGAAATAATTGATATGCCATTTTTCCCATGGACCTTCTCGCCGCATCCTGCCGCATCGCCTACGCCGGTCTTCTGCACGACCTTGGCAAGTTCCATGAGCGCACCGCCCTGCCGCTCGCTGGCGACCGGGACGGCCTGGCGACGCAATACTGTCCCCACGGCATATCTCATACGCATGCCGCGCATACCGGCGGGGCGTGGGACGAAATCGAGGCAGCCGCGCCCGATCTGGTTCGCGGCGATCTCTGGCCTTTCGCCAGCCGCAGCGCCGGCCAGGACATCACCGACAGCATGGCCAATGCGGCCGCCGCGCATCATCGGCCCGGCACTTTCCTGCAATGGATCGTCGCCACCGCCGACCGCGCCGCATCTGGCTTCGAACGGCAGAAATTCGATGATTACAACGAGGCCGACGACGACATCGGCTTCACCAGCAAGAATCGCTATCAGACTCGAATGGTCTCGCTTTTCGAGCAGTTACGTCTTGGTGACGCGTCGGGTGCGCACCGTCTTGACCATGCCATTCCGCTCGCGCCGCTGTCGCCCGAATCGATCTTTCCGCTGCAGCGTGCCGAAACCGAACCGGCCGACGACAAGACCGCGCAAGCGCAATATGCCGGCCTCTGGCGGCAATTCCTGGCCGCACTGGACGCCATCCCGCGCTCGCATCGCCAAAGCTGGCCACTCTGGCTCGACCATTTCGATGCGGCCTGGCTCACCTATACCCACGCCATCCCAGCTGCCACCAACCGCGGCGTGGTACCCGACGTATCGCTCTATGACCACAGCAAGGCCGTCGCCGCGCTCGCCACGGCGCTGTGGCGCTGGCATATCGACGCTGGGAAAACGGACGCTGCCGCCACCGCCTTGCTTGCCGATCGCGAGCGGCCAGATTGGGGCGAGCAAAAACTGCTGCTGGTGCAAGGCGATTTCTTCGGCATTCAGGATTTCATTTTCGCCGGGGCCGGGCAGACGCAAAAGCACGCCCACAAGGTATTGCGAGGCCGTTCGTTCCAGGTCGCCCTGCTGGCCGAACTGGCGGCGCTGAAGTTGCTGGAAGCCCTGCAACTACCCGCCACCAGCCAGATCATCAATGCCGCAGGCAAGTTCTTGATCGTCGCGCCCAACACTGCCGAGGCGCGAAGCGCCGTTTCCGCCTGCCGGCGCACCTTCGACGACTGGTGTCTTGAACAGACTTTCGGCGAGATTGGCGTCGGCGTGGCGACCACAGCAGCAAGTTGCAACGATCTGGTAGGCGGAAACTTCAAAGACTTGATCGACCGCCTTTTCATCGAACTTGATACCGCCAAGCACCGCCGCTTCGATCTGTGCCGCAACGAGGCGGAGCCGGTCTTCGGCGATTTCCTGGATCGATTCGACAACACCCTGGGCGTATGCCGGATCAATGGCCGTTACCCTGCGGACGGCCCGGCCAGCAACCGGCGCGGCTACGAACTTTCGCAACTCGCCGACGACCAGATCAGCATCGGCGAGTCGCTCACCAAGAAAGCGCGCCTGCTGGTATTACGCGATGGCGAGAGTTTTCCGAAGGCCCTCGCGCTCGATTACTTCGGCTACCGGTTGGCCTTCGTCGCCGATCAGGATGCATCCGGCAAGTACGGCGACGAAGCGCGTTCCGGCAATCTGATACGCGCCTGGGATTTCGATCTGGCCGACACAGACGGCACCACTTTCCGCGGCTATGCGCGCCGCTTCGTGAACAGTTATGTGCCGCGCTGGAATGAAGAAGACATCGCTGCGAAGGCGTATGGGAAGTATGCCCGGCTTGACCAGGAGGAAATCGGAAGCGACTGCGCCTCGGGCAACATCAAGACGCTGCATGTCATCGCCGCCGAAGACGAGGGAGAAATCGCCCTGGTCACTCTCAAGGGTGACATCGACAACCTCGGCGCCATTTTCCAGAGCGGTCTTGAAACCCCCACATTCGCGCGGTGGGCGGCACTATCGCGCCAGGTTAACGCCTTTTTTGCCCTGTGGCTGCCCTGGTATTGCGAAAACGGCGGGGCCGGGAAATTCCGCAACACGTACACCGTTTTTGCCGGCGGCGACGACTTCTTTCTGCTTGGTCCGTGGGCCTCCACGCTGGCCCTGGCCGGCGAAATGCGCAAGGCATTCGCGGATTACGTGGCCCGACCGGACATCACCTTCTCGCTCGGCGCCGCCATGACCCACCCCAAGGTGCCGGCGCGACATCTGGCGGAAAGCGCCGGACGCGGGCTGGAGCTTGCCAAGGCGCGAGCGGACAAGGATGCCGCCAGTTTGTGGGGCATCACCGTAGGCTGGGCCGACTGGAACGAACTCATGACGACCCGCCGCACTGCGCTCGAGGCACTGATCGAGAACGCTGGCGGCCTGTCCACCGGCTTCCTTTACAGCCTGCTGCTGCTCGCCGACCAGGCCGAGCGCGACCGCCCAGGCAAAGCCGGGCGGCGCCCCGAAGATGCCCTTTGGCGCTCGAAGCTTCACTATCGTTGCGCCCGCCTGGTCAAAGGCAAGGCCGCCAGCGCCGCGCTCATCAAGGAAGCCGGCGAAGCGCTCACCAGGCATCGCGGCGGCTACCGGCTACCGCTTTCGTTGTTGCTCTATCGCAAGCGGCGCTGACGGCAAGCTTGCCGACCTGGAACGCAAAGTAACGACACCGTAGCATGGGAACACTGGAGAACGTGACATGACACCCAACCTTAAATCCGACCCGCCGCTGGCCACCTTGTTTTCTGATGATGCCGAGGCTTTCGCACGGCAGCTTGATGCTTCCGCGCAAGCAGACCGGGGTGGCCGGGAGAAAAACAAGTCCACGCAGATTCGTCGCTTCTATGACGAACTGGTCGGCTGGCAGGAGCGCATCGGCGGCGATGCCGAAAAGTTCAGGCAGTACGAAGCCTTCATCCGCATGCTCAATGCCAAGGCTGCCTATGCCGAAGGCCGCAAGCTGGTCACACCGGATTTCGTGGCCTGGTTCCGAGAGTGCGTCAAACAGGTGGACAGCCCGCGCACCCTCAACCACTTTCGCCTGCATTTCGAAGCCATGCTCGGCTTCCTCAAATCGATTCGCGGTTAATCGGAGAGCGTCATGATGCAACTCACCCATATACAAAAAATCACCGGGCGCATCGTCCTCAAGTCCGGCCTGCACATCGGCGCCGGCGATAGCGAAATGCGCATCGGCGGCACCGACAACCCGGTCGTCAAAGATCCGCTGTCCGGACAGCCCTACATCCCCGGCTCCTCGCTCAAGGGCAAGATCCGCAGCCTGCTTGAGTGGAAACACGGGCTGGTCATTGCCGCCGATGGCCATCCCTATTCCTTCAGACACCTCGCCAAGGATGCCGGCAACGGCGCCGGCCGCCAGCTCATCAAGCTCTTCGGCGGCGCGCCGGACAAGGACAGCGACGCGTTGGTCAAGGAAATCGGCCCGACCCGCCTGGCCTTCTGGGATTGCCCGCTGAGCACCGAATGGAAGCAGCGGGTCGCGGACACACGCAACCTGCTCACCACCGAAGCCAAGTCGGAGAACTCCATCAACCGCATTGCCGGCGTGGCCGACAGTCCGCGCTTCACCGAGCGCGTCATCGCCGGCGCCGAATTCGAGTTCACGTTGACGCTCAAGGTGATCGATGGCGAAGACCACGTGCCGATGATCCTCGATGGCCTGAAGCTGCTCGAACTCGACAGCCTCGGCGGCTCCGGCTCACGCGGCTACGGCAAGATCGAGTTCAGGCATCTCCAGCTCGATGGCATCGACATCGATGCCGACTTTGCCGCCATCCGGCCTTTTGAACGAGCTGCCTGATGGCGCACACGCTGCTCCGCGCCACCATCGCCCTGCGCACGCCGCTAGGCACACCCCTGGCCGGCGACACGCTGTTCGGCCAGTTGTGCCATGGCGCGCGGGAAGCGTGGGGCGACAGCGAGCTGGCCCGCCTGCTCGACGGCTACCCGCAAGGGGCGCCGTGGCTGGTCGTCTCCGATGGTTTTCCGCAGGGTTACCTGCCGCGTCCGACCGTGCCGCCATTGCAGGCTTCCACACCACATGAGCGCAAACGAGCGAAGGGCCGGCGCTGGATTCCGCTGGCCGCGACGGCGCTGCCGCTGCCACAACTACTGGCCAGCGCGACAAACGACGGCGAAGCCTATGGCACGGACGCGGCACCGGTCACTGCCACCGTGCACCACAACACCCTCAACCGGCGCACCGGAAGCACCGGCACCGGCGAGTTTGCCCCCTACAGCATGGCGCAAACCTTTCACGCCGCCGGGCAGAAGATCGACCTGTGGTGCGTCATTGATGACGAACGCCTTGACCGCGAGCGCCTCGAACTGCTGCTGGCCGCCATGGGCGCCACCGGCTTCGGCCGCGACGCCAGCATCGGCCTGGGCAAGTTTTCGGTCGCGCAAGTCGTCAATGCCGACCTGCCGATGAGCGCCAGGGCGGTCGCGCACTGGACCCTCGCACCTTGCGCGCCGCAGGGCTTGAAATTCGACGGCGACCGCAGCTATTGGCGCGTCCTGACCCGCTTCGGCCGCCACGGCGGGGCGCTGGCGCTGTCGGCGCAGCCGTTCAAGAATCCGGTGCTGCTCGCTGCCGCTGGCGCCGTTTTCGTGCCTGCCGGCGATTTCGCGCCGCGCCCCTTCGTCGGCCGTGGACTCACCGGCCTGTCCAAGGCCGAGCCGGCCAGCGTACACCAAGGCTATGCGCCGGCATTGACGCTGCAACTGGAGGAGGACCGCGGAGCATGAGCTTCATGGCAATCCGCAGCATCGCGCTGACCACACTCTCGCCGATCCACGTCGGCTGCGACGAGGTTTTCGAACCAACCAGCTTTGTCATCGCCGACGGTCTCTTGCATGTACTCGATGCCAGCGTTCTGGCCGAGGCCCTCGACGACAAGGAAAAGGCCCAGCTCATGAAACTGGCCGACGAGCGTGACCCCGTCGGCCCGCTCCAGCAGTTTTTCAGGGCGCGCCGCGTCCGCTTGGCGCCATTGGCCGATCTTTGCATCGACGTCGCCGCCGACATTGCCCGCGAATACGAAGACAAGGCGGGCCAGGCGCAGGCGCGCGGCGGCGAAGGCCGCCCGGTGTATAACCTGTTCCCAATGGCGCGCACCGCTTACGACCCGCTGAGTGGCGCGCCCTACCTTCCCGGTAGCTCCCTCAAAGGCAGCATCCGCACGGCCTGGTTGAGCCACTTGAACAAGGGCCAGCCGCCCGGCGAAGACGAAAAGCGCCACCCGCAGAAATTGCAGCAGCGCCTGCTCGGTTACCAGCCAGGCAAGTTCGAGAACGACCCGTTTCGCCATCTGGCGGTTGCCGATGCCCATCCCGATATCGATACCGGGCCGCCGCCGACACGCATCACCTATGCCGTCAGCAAGAAGAAGCGGCCGAGCGAACGCGGTTCACCGGAGCTGCACGTCTACCTCGAAACCATCCGCGAAGGCATGAATGGAGCCTTCCGCGGCGAGTTGCGTTTCACCGGCGGCAAGATCGATTGGCGCAGCCTGTGCCAAGCTTGCAACGATTTCTACCATCCGCAACTGCAGGCCGAACTCGACCATCCGCAATTCGGCCCGATGCTTTCGAACGAATGGCGCGCTCTGCTTTCCGGCCTGCTCGGCAACGAACTGAATGATCTGATCGAGGCGCATCAGGGCTTTCTGCTGCGCGTCGGCAAACATTGCGGCGCCGAATCGGTCACGCTCGATGGCGTGCGCTCGATCAAGATTCTCGGTGCCAAGGGGGAGCCGCCCAGCTTCCGCTCCAACACCACCGAAAAGCGCTTCGCGAGCGCCAGTCGCACCGCCGCCGATGGATTACTGCCTTTCGGCTGGCTTTGGGTCAACGGCTGCGAACAGTCCCATGAGCATATCGCCATTGCCATGGCCGACAAGATCGGTCAATTTTCACAGCCGATTCGCGAAGCCCACGGCGAGCGTCAGGCAGCCATCGAAAGGCGCCGGGAACAACATGCCTTTGACATGCAGGAGGCAGCCAATCGCCGTGCCGAAGCCGACGCTACCGCCCTGGCGGAAGCCCGGGCCACGGCAGACCGGGAAGCGGCACTCGCCGCCATGACGCCCAATCGCCGTCGCATCGAGGAATTCATCGCTGCCTGCGCCGCGCGGCTCGACCAACTGAGCGGCAACAAGGAAAACCTCAACCAGGATATCCACAATCGCGGCCGCGCCCTGGCCAGGGATGCGCTGGAAGGCAGCGACTGGACAAGCGACGAAAAGGCCCAAGTCGCCGATGCAATTGCCGAGTGGCTGCCGAGACTCGTCGCGAAAATGGACAAGGATCAGCTCAAGAAACTCAAGCTCGCCGCCTTGCGCTCGTGATCGTCCGCGCCGACACCATCGAGTGCGTGACTTGAAGACCAAAGCGCCCAAATCATGAACCGCGACATGCAATTTCCGCTCGCCCGCTACCGCTTCGACTGCGTTGCCGCGACATCGCTGCGCCTGCCCGAGTATGCCGGCTCGCTGTTGCGTGGCGCCTTCGGCCGGGCCTTGCGGCAGGTCGCCTGCATGACGCGGACGAAGGATTGCGCGCCCTGCCCGTTGCGCGCCGGCTGTCCGTACACCGCCGTATTCGAACCCGGCCGGCCGGTCAGCGAGCACCCGCGCCTGCAGAACAGCGCGATTCCGCCACCCTACGTCATCGAGCCGCCCGCCTGGGGAGCGCGGACGCTGGCGCCCGGCGAGCCGTTCGCTTTTTACATGGTGCTGATCGGCGGCGCCCTCGACCACCTGCCCATCGTCATATTGGCGTGGCGGCGCGCGCTTGCCCGTGGACTCGGCCAGGGCGACGGCACCGCCCACCTGGCGGCGGTTGCCGTTGAATCGGGGGAAACCATCCATACCCCCGCCGACGGCCGCATCGCAGCCCATGCCACGGGCGTCACACTGGAGCGCCCCGAACAGGCGCCGGCGGCGATCACCCTTGATTTCGTCACGCCGCTGCGCCTGCAGGAAGCCGGCCGGGCCTTGCCGCCGCATCGCCTCGGCAGCCGCGCGCTGCTGCTGGCGCTGGCGCGTCGGGCCAGCCTGCTGGGCGAATTTCACTGCGGCGGCGCGCCCGCCATCGACTTCCACCGGCTCGCCGTCGATGCCGACACCGTCGGCGGCCAGCGCCACCTGCAGTGGCGCGACTGGACGCGCTATTCAAGCCGGCAGGAGCGTTGCATGACGCTCGGCGGTGTCCTCGGCACCTGGACACTGGCAGGCAATCTGGCGCTCGCCTGGCCCTGGCTGCAGCTCGGCCAATGGCTGCACGTCGGCAAGGAAACCGTCTTCGGCCTGGGTGCTTACCGGCTCAAAACCGCCGTCACGGCAGACATCCCGGCCGGAAATGACAATGACGGGGAAGCCCCAACGCAGGCGTTTGAAAGAAAGGAGGAAATCACCGCTCCACAGTCAGCATGAAGCCCTGAAACCAGAGGGATTGAGACGCAGCTTGAGAAAAGACCGGACGACTTCTGGCGGTCAGCATGAAGCCCTGAAACCAGAGGGATTGAGACGCAGACAACCCTGCGCAGTAGCTCAAGAGAAAGTCAGCATGAAGCCCTGAAACCAGAGGGATTGAGACCCGAAAAACCGATTCAAGCGGGATTTTTTGACGTGTCAGCATGAAGCCCTGAAACCAGAGGGATTGAGACGATCTGAGCGTTGACCTTGGCGATGTCCTCCATGTCAGCATGAAGCCCTGAAACCAGAGGGATTGAGACCGATGTTTCGCGCCAGCCGCTCACGCTATCGGGTCAGCATGAAGCCCTGAAACCAGAGGGATTGAGACATCAGGCGGCGCATGGCGTTCTCCTCAGCCGGCCGTCAGCATGAAGCCCTGAAACCAGAGGGATTGAGACGGCACGAGCAACGTCTACTGCACGGCGTCTGCCGTCAGCATGAAGCCCTGAAACCAGAGGGATTGAGACAGATGCGCTCGCCATTGCTGAGCGTCAGCCAGCGGGTCAGCATGAAGCCCTGAAACCAGAGGGATTGAGACATGTCACTGCGCGAACCTTCACGATCAATAGCAGTCAGCATGAAGCCCTGAAACCAGAGGGATTGAGACAACGGCACATCATGCCACCTCCGGTTGTTGGTTGTCAGCATGAAGCCCTGAAACCAGAGGGATTGAGACCAGCAGGTATTTCTCGGCAATCAGACGAGCATCGGTCAGCATGAAGCCCTGAAACCAGAGGGATTGAGACAGCTCAATGGATGAGCAGGTTGCGCGAGACCGTCAGTCAGCATGAAGCCCTGAAACCAGAGGGATTGAGACAGA
>CAISUK010000423.1 GCA_903888645.1 uncultured Pseudomonadota bacterium
ATAATTGGCGACACGATCGTCGACGACCCCTTTCTTGACCAGACTCTGAATGACGGCCACGTCGATCTGGCCGTTCGGCCGATTTCTCCCGCCGCCGATGCGACCAATCGCCTTTACTGGCACACCGAGAAATGCCGAGAGTCGTTCGACCCACTGATCCAGAAGTTGCCGACGATGCACGAGCACGAGCACATTGACACCGCGCTTTGCGATCAACCAGGCCGCTACCACTGTCTTGCCAAACGCCGTCGTCGCAGCCAACACGCCCATGTCGTGCGCCAGCAGCGCCTCCACCGCAGATTTCTGCTCAAGTCGAAGTTCGCCCGTGAAGTCGACGCGCAGCGGCTGCCCCGCATAGCGTTCATCACGGACGGCAATTCGAATGCCCAGGTCCGTTAGCGTCGCGCGGACGTCGTCGATGCAGCCTCGTGGCAGGCCGATATGATGCGGATGATCTTCGGCGCAAGCGATGACGCGCGACTTGCCATACGTGGACAGGCGCATCGCCTGTGCCTTGTAGAACTCCGGATTTTGGAACGCTGCCAAACGAAGCAGCCGATTCCGGAGCGCAGGCGGCAATCCTTCCTTGGCAACGTAGATCTGATTGCCGAGCACCAACTCCAACACCCGAGGAAGTTCGCCCGCAATCGGGGCATCCCTGCTACGGCGTGAGGGCGGTGCGGTCCACGGTGCGATATCGTCTTCCTCAACTGGCGGCAAACGCACACCAAGAACGCGGCCGCGTCGTTCTGCTTCCTGGACCAGACATTCGATTTGAGCCCGTCCTATCCTTCGCTGGCTGGCGAGAAACGCCCACTGATCCGGCCACGGTTCGAGCGCGTCGTCGAGGAACACGCTATTACCCTGATCGCGCGGCCCCTTTTGCAGCGGCAAGGCGATCAGGTTGCCGAATCCACCTTGCGGCAGGAAGTCCTGGTTCGGGAAGAGGCGGTCGTAGGAATCCAGTCCAACGTCCGGCCGGTGTTCCATGGTTTCTGTCAGCAGGGTGGAACCAAGCCGTCGGGCCAGGGCCGCCGGTATCGCCTCCTCGAAGAACAGCCAAACGTGTCCGCCGCGCCCGGAGCGTGACCGCTCAAGTGCAGCCGGCAGGTGCATGCGACGACAGGTATCGAGGAAGGCATTCGCGTCCTTGCACCAATCAGTCTTGTCGAAATCGACAGCAAGGAAGGCGCAGGTTTCATCCGGGAACAGCGGATAGCCCCCGGCGACGAAGGGCTCGCCATCAGGGTCGCAGCCGGACAGGTGCCAACGGATGACGTCGTCTATCAGTGGCAGGAGTCGACGGTATTGACAGGCGGCGCACTTGATCCGCGGCTTCTCGCAGATGCCGCGCACCCACTCGTTGGCACAAGCTGGAGCGTACCCTGGCTTGCCCGTCTTCCTGCTCTCGAATCGTCTCGCGTACACATCATCGCGGACGCGGAACAACGATCGGAAGAGCGCGATCTTCGCTTCCGGCAAAGATGTGCGATCGACCTGGCCAGGGTCCACTGGCCTCGGCATGGGTTGCAAGATTTCCACCCGCTGTGCTGCCGCCATCAATAACGCGGGCGCGGCGGGGTAGGTGCCCGACACCGTCATGTCTTCTGGCACCGAGTCAATTCGTAAGCCAAGGCGATAAGCACCTACTGATCGGCGTGGTCAGCAACGTGTGTGCGGAAAATGTGTAGTCCCCTCACCACGGGAAGCGCGTTCCGTATCTATCGCCCTGTGGCGCCTTTGGGTCGATGACAGGCATCCAGCTTCTACTTGCAAATCGCCAATCCATTGACGGCGTGATGCGATGCACAACATCATTTCCATATCAATCACAGTATCCGGATACTCGATCAAGCTTGAGACCAGCGCGAGGCTGCCTGATCGTCGGCTTCTCTCGCGTCGACCCAGCGGCCGCCCTGCGGCGTTTCTTCTTTCTTCCAGAACGGGGCGCGCGTCTTGAGGTAATCCATGACGAATTCGCAGGCGGCAAAGGCTTCGCCGCGATGTGCCGAGGCAACCGCCACGAGCACAATGCGCTCACCCGGCAGCAGGCGGCCAACCCGGTGAATGACAGTGACGTCGAGCAGATTCCAGCGCTGTCTCGCTTCGCTGACGATGTCCTCGAGCGCCTGCTCGGTCATGCCGGGATAATGTTCCAGCGTCATGGCGTTAATCGTCGCCGGAGTCCCATGATCTTCGCCTGATCCGCCGTGCTCAGCGGCGTGATCCGAATCGCGTACCAGGCCGACAAAACTGGCGACGGCGCCGGCCCGGGCGTGGCCCGCTGTCAGCGCCGCGATTTCGGCACCGACATCGAAATCGGCTTCCTGCATACGGACCCTCATCACCCCCCCGTCACCGGTGGAAAAAACGCCACTTCGTCGCCATCGGCAATCGCGTTATCCGCATTGACCACGCGCTGATTGATGGCGGCGCGCAGATTCTTCATTTTTGCCAACGCCGTCCATGGTTCGCCACGCGCTGCCAGATGATTCTTCAAGGTCGCCACCGAATCGATTGTGGCATTCAGTTCCAGACTTTCCTGGCCTAGTCCCAGCGTTTCACGCAGGCTGGCGAAATAGAGAATTTTTATTGGCATGGCATTCAGTTGAGCAGTTCTGAAAAGGGCAGGAAACGCACCACATCGCCACGGCGGATCGCGTTGCCAGAAGGATTATCGACCAGACCGTCCGCCCAAACCGTCGACGTCAATACGCCAGCACTTTGATTGGCGAAAAGTTCCAGCAGGCCATCGGCGCCGATCCGCGCCCGGAGAAATTCGCGGCGCTGGTCGGGACGTGTCCAATCAAAGCCGGCGACAAGATTGACCGATCGGGTGTCGGGCTGAGCCGCGCCCTGGCACTTGAGAATGAACGGACGGACGAACAGCAGAAAAGTGATGAAGGACGATACCGGATTGCCCGGCAGGCCGATGAAAGCCGCATTACCCACCTGGCCGAATGCCAATGGCTTGCCCGGCTTGATGGCGATCTTCCACTGGTCCAGCTTGCCCTCCGCCGTAACGGCCGGACGGATATGATCTTCCTCGCCTACTGACACGCCGCCGCTGGTCAGAATCATGTCGTTGCCATCGGCAGCCTGGCGCAGTGCGGCACGGGTGGCGGCGAGCGTGTCCGGCACGATGCCGAGATCGCAGACCACGCAGCCGAGTTGGCGAAGCAGGCCGGCCAGGACAAAGCGGTTCGAGTTGTAGATGCCGCCGGGCGGCAGCGGTTCGCCGGGCATGGTCAGTTCGTCGCCGGTGGAAAACAGCGCCACGCGCAGGCGTCGCCGGACACTCAATTCGGCGCAGCCTACCGATGCCGCCAGGCCGATTTCCTGGGGACGCAGGCGCGTACCGGCGGCAAGAATTTCGCTGCCACTAGTGATGTCCTCGCCGCGCCGGCGTATCCATTCACCCGGCTGCGCAACATGGTTGATTGTCACTGCGCCGGCCGCATCGTGATCGCGAACGCACAATTCCTGCATGACGATGGCGTCAGCACCAGCAGGGACCGGCGCGCCGGTAAAGATGCGCGCCGCCGAGCCGGATGCCAGGCGTTGGCCGACGCTGCCGGCAACAATCCGCTGCGCCACCGCCAGTCGAGTACCGGCCACCGCTACGTCGGCGCAGCGCAGTGCATAGCCATCCATCGCGCTGTTGTCATGCGGCGGCACATCGATCGTCGATAGCAAGGTCGTCGCCAATACGCGGCCGCCGGCCTCGAGCAGCGGCACAATCTCGGTCTCTTGCAGCGATCGCGCACCGGCGAGCAATTGCGCCAGAGCTTGTTCAAATGTCAGCATGGTGCGTAATCCGGGGTCTGCGAAATGTAGCCGGCAATGGCTTCGATATCGTTCAAATCAAATACCGGCAGCGGCGCCCCACTTGTCATATGCGACACATGCGCCGCCATCTGGCTCACGGCATCGGTGGCCAAGGCCACGATGTTGAGCGGCTGCGGCCAGATGAGCGACTTGCCAAGCTCGGGACGATGTACCTCGATCTTGGCGATCGGCGTTGTCTTGTAGCCTTCGACCAGCACCAGATCGCAAGGACTCAAACGCGCCAGTTGCGCGTCCAGCGAAGGCTCGCCGGCGCCCAGAGACTCGTGCATCAGTACCCAGCGCTGGTCTGTCACCAGCATCACTTCGGCGGCCCCGGCGGCACGAAAACGCCATGAGTCCTTGCCTGGGCGATCAATGTCGAATCCCCCGTGAGTATGCTTGATCAATGAAACGGCAAGGCCCCGGGAAATGAAATGGGGAATCAAGCGCTCTATCAGCGTTGTCTTGCCCGAACCGGAATAGCCGGTAAAGCCAAACACTTTCATTGCAACTCCGGACAGGGCACCGCCAGCACCGGCGCGAAGCCGCCACCGGGCGTACGGAAATTGGTGGTTTGCCCTTGCCAGAGGCGCGCGCTGACCAGTTGCACCTTGCCGCGATAAACGTAATTGCGCAAATCGAGCTTGAGCTCGACCGGCGCACCGCCCACCGCAAGTTGCCGCAATGACGGCGGCACCAGTGCCTGCGCCACGTAATCGCCGGCGAGGATTTCGTCGAAAACACGGCGCGTCAATTTATCGCCGCGATACGCTGCTCGCGAACCGAAGCCAAGCGCCGGCTTGAAAAACAACTGCCGTCGCCTCGCCCAGAAGTCCTCGGCCCGCTCGGATTGCACGGCCTCGGTATGCGGAATCGTCGCGGCGAGGCTGGCGCGCGTCTCGGTGTCAACATGCCAAGACGATAACAGCGCGTCATCCGACAACGCCACCAGATTGCGCTTGTCGGCATAAAGGGCATGCGCATGCGGGTGCGGCGTAAGGACAATATCGCCGGCCAGCCAGGCGTCGCGCAAGACGGCATGACTTGGCTCGTCAAGCGAAAAATCAGTGAGCCGGTTGTACACCAGATCGATCGCCAATTCACCATAGAGGAGACGACCATGACGCAGCGCCAATTCGCGTGGATCGCAGATGATGGCGCGCAGACCGTGACGCTCGAAGAGGCGGCGGAACAGCACGAATTCGGGATATAGATACTGCGTATGCGGCGAGTCATCGACGATGGCGATCGTCGTCAATGGCCGATCGTCGCGCTCGGCGCGCCACTCTTCGAGAAACATTTGCAGGAACAGATGTTCGGGAGTATCGCCGGCCAGCAAGCCCGGCAAAAGTCCTTCACTGCGCTCGCAACAGGCCTGCTGGGCGCGCGCCAACACCGCATTGAGCAGGCCACCGCCAGCATTGGTATTGATTTCGATGAGCTGCGGCCCGCTTGCCCCGAGATGAAAGTCATAGCCAAGAAATACGCCATTGGCCGCCGTCGCATGACGCGCGATCGGTGGCGCCGCCGCCAGCACATGGGCGCGATATTCCGGCATGGCGACGACGCGCTCGACGGCGGTGATGAGATCGGTCATGCGCCGGATATGGAAGTCGCTGACGAAGACCATCGAATCGGCGAACAGATGCGGCCGTCCCTCCATCACTTCGCTGTAAAAGCCCGGCGCGTCGCGCTCCAGTTCACGGCGCAACTGTTCGCGGTTCAGGGAAGTGCACTGGCAGTCGGCGTTGAAGCGCTCGGCCTGTCGCACGCAATCGTGTGCTTGCATGGCTGTAGTTTACCCGGCCGCCGCCAGCGGCAAACTTTCCGGCGCTGTCGCTGCGGCCGTCACGACGCGAAAGAAGGCTTCGACTTCGCCTAGTTCGCGCGTCCGTCGCATCGGCGGAAGCGATTGCCATATGCGTCTGCCATAGGGTTTGCCGATCAGGCGCGGATCGCAAATCATCAGCACGCCACGGTCGCTCTCGGCGCGAATCAGGCGCCCGGCGCCCTGCTTCATGCTGATGACGGCACGCGGCAACTGATACTCGAAGAAGGCGTTGCGCCCCTGCTTCTTCAGATGCTCGATGCGTGCCGCCAGCACCGGATCGTCTGGCGGCGCGAAAGGTAGCTTGTCGATGACGACCAGCGACAGCGCCTCGCCGCGCACATCGACACCTTCCCAGAAACTCTGTGTCGCCACCAGCACGGCGTTGCCGAGGCTGCGGAAGCGCTCGAGCAGTTCGGTCTTGGCGCCTTCGCCTTGCAGCAGCAGCGGGAAACCGGCGTGATTGGCGTCGATGCGCTCACGCAGCAACTCGTGGATGCGCCGCATCGCCCGATTCGAAGTGCATAGCACGAAGGTGCGCCCGCCAGCAGCGCAAATCGCCGGCCAGGCGGCGTCCACCACCGCATCGCTATAGCCCGGGCTATTGGGATCGGGCATCGGCTGCGGGCAACATAGCAATGCGTTATTTTGATAGTCAAACGGACTGCCCCACAGACCAGTGCCGGCGCCGTCGATACCGAGCTCGCCGCAAAAATGACCGAAGTCTTTGCCCACGGCGAGCGTTGCCGAAGTGAATATCCAGGCTCGCGGATGGCCTTCCAGCTGTCGCCGGAAAATGTCGCCCACATGCAGCGGGGTCATGTTGATGGCCAGCGACTGGTTGAAGACTTCGACCCAGCGCACATAGGCCGTGCCCTCCGCCTCGCCGGCGTTGGCACTCTCGGCCCGCCAGCGCTTCAGCCGCAGCATCAGTTCCTGGGTGCGGCGCAGGCAGTTTTCCAGGCCCTCGCCGCGCGCCGCCTGGGTTTCCAGATGCCTGCTGAGTTCGGCCAGGGCGCTGCCAACGGTGGTCAGCGCCGGGACGAAACCGTCCATGCCATTTGCTTGGCTCAGGGCCAGCCGCGCGTTGTCCTGTGGCACGGCCAGACGCAGGTCGCGTAACGACTTTTCGAGCGACCGCGTGGCATCCTGCAACGGCACGTAATCCTTGGCGTCGGTCAGTCCCTCGGTGCGGCTGTCGCGCGCCAGTTCCATGATTTGCGCGGTACCCAGCGTCTCGCCGAAAAATAGTCCGGCCACTTCCGGCAGTTGATGCGCCTCGTCGAAGATCACCGTATTGCAAGCCGGCAGCAATTCGCCCAGGCCTTCGTCGCGCAGCATGACATCGGCAAAGAAGAGGTAGTGATTGACGACCACCACATCGGCCACCAAGGCCTTCTGCCGGGCCGCCAGAACAAAGCATTCCTTGTTGTTCGGGCACTCCTGTCCCAGACAGTTATCGCGCGTCGAGGTGGCTTGATACCAGGCCCCGGAATTCTCCGGCACCCCTGCCAGTTCGGCCTTGTCGCCGCTCCGCGTGGTCTTGGCGAAACGGGCAATGGTGCGGATGTGACCGGCCTCTTCACGCGAGGCGAAACGCCCCTCATGAACGGCCCGCTCGAGGTGGTAAGGGCAGACATAATTGGCCCGGCCCTTGAGCAGGGCGATGCTCGCCGGCACGCCCAGCGCATCGCGCACGGTCGGCAGATCGCGCTGGAACAGCTGATCCTGCAGGGTCTTGGTGCCGGTAGAAATGATCACCTTGCCACCGGCAATCAGCGCCGGTGCCAGGTACGCAAAAGTTTTGCCGGTACCTGTCCCGGCTTCGGCGACGAACACCTGGTTGCCGCGTATCGCCGTGGCGATGCGCTCGGCCATATCGACCTGCTCGGCGCGCTGCCGGTAACCTGGCACAGCGCGGGCGAGCGGTCCATCGGAGGCAAAAACGGCGGCGATGCTGCGATTCATCAGCTAATTATCGCACTCCGTGGCAGGCTCGAACCGCTGGGCAGCGCATCGGCTCGGCCATCGCTTCGGCCCGCTACTTTCTCATTTCCATCCAAATCTGACCAGCCCCAGCCTGTTGCACCGATAGTTCCTTCAAGTTTGGCGCGAAACCTTCGATTGGGTGCACAAAGTCGTTCCCCTTGCACCGGCCGATCAGTCGCGTTATCCGAAAGCTCCTTGATGAGGCTTCCGTCAAATCGAATTTGCGCTCTCCAATCCGTCTCATGGCAGAACTCTCGTCCAATATTTGCTCCAATAACTTGCCCGATAATTTCATTTGCACGCAGGGCAATTGCATCAAATTCCTTCAAGGCCCAAGAGTTGAGCGCGGTAGCGATCAGAAGACGCGGCGAGGATGCGGCGATTGTAGATACCGCACTTCTTCGGGGGTCTTGTCGAGGCGAAAGAGATTGAGGACGAAGCGACGAAGGGTGGCGAGATTGGACCCGGCATTTTTCTCCCGAGCGCGCATCTGATCATCCTTGAAGGCGACATCGAGACACCAGTGC
>CAISUK010000424.1 GCA_903888645.1 uncultured Pseudomonadota bacterium
GCCTTCCTTCGTCGGATTGCTGGTATGACAGCTGGAGCAGGCAAAGTTATGCTTCTGCCAAGTGCGCCGCTTCAGGAAGAACTCGCGACCCGCTTCGGAGGAAAAGGTCGGATCGTGGATCACACCTTCCTCCTTGAACGAATCCTCCTTGGCCTTTTCGGTATAGGTCGCAATGAGCGCCTTCAAGGTCTCGACCTGCTTGTCCGAAAGCCTTTTGTCCTGGGCATTCGCCGAGAACGCCATCAAACCGATCAGCGCCAGCAGAAAGTATTGTTTCATCATCTTCGCTCCTTTTATCAAGCTCGGTTGTTTGGAAAGTGAAATCGATTATATGCAAGTTTCGCAACCTCAAGCCAATGGCCTTCTGGCGCCCGACACTTGCAGTCACTGCGCATGGTTGATTTCTTTGGGGCGAGCATTCGACGCGAAGGGCACTAACGCAAGCATACAACCGAGCAGCGCTTCAGCGTGCTTTTTATTGTGCGGAATCACCGCCGCAGCCCTCAAGGGGAAAACCCGGCAGGCTGATAGAATTCGCGCCATGAGATATCAGGTGCTTGCCCGCAAGTGGCGCCCGCGTTCCTTCGACACCCTGATCGGCCAGGAGCACGTGGTGCGGGCGCTGAGCCATGCGCTTGACAGCGGCCGCTTGCACCATGCCTATCTGTTTACGGGAACGCGTGGCGTCGGCAAGACCACGATCGCGCGCATTCTGGCCAAATCGCTGAATTGCGAAACCGGTGTTTCTTCCAAGCCCTGCGGTGTCTGTTCCTCCTGTGTCGAGATTGATGGCGGCCGTTTCGTCGACCTGATCGAGGTCGATGCGGCGACCAATACGAAGGTCGATCAGATGCGCGACCTGCTCGATAACGCGGTCTATTCGCCTACTCGCGGACGCTACAAGGTGTTCGTCATCGACGAAGTACATATGCTCTCCAATTCGGCCTTCAACGCCATGTTGAAGACATTGGAGGAACCGCCCGAGCACATCAAGTTCATTCTCGCCACCACCGATCCGCAGAAGATCCCGGTGACGGTGTTATCGCGTTGCCTGCAGTTCAATTTGAAGCAGATGCCGCTCGGCCACATCGTCGCGCATCTGACCAGCATTCTTGCCGCCGAGGGGGTGCCCGGTGAAGTGGCAGCCTTGCGCCATCTAGCCAAGGCAGCCGCCGGCAGCATGCGCGACGGCCTGTCGCTGCTCGATCAGGCAATCGCCCATGGCGCCGGTCGGGTGGAGGAAGCCGGCGTGCGCGACATGCTCGGCACGGTCGGCGACGACTACCTTTATGGATTGCTCGATGGCCTCGCTGTGGGCGACGTGCGGGCCTTGCTGCGTATCGCCGAACAGATGGACGAGCGCAGCCTGAGTTTCGATTCGGCGCTGCAGGAATTGGCGACGCTGTTTCACCGCATCGCACTGGTGCAATTCGCCCCCGATGCGCTTGCCGATGATGCCGAGCGGGCGCGGCTGGCGCCCCATGCGCAACGTTTCGACGCCGAGTTTTTGCAACTCTGCTACCAGATTACCGTCAATGGCCGCGAGCAATTGCCGCTGGCACCCGACGAATATGCAGGGTTTTCGATGACCTTGCTGCGCCTGTTTGCCTTCCGGCCGACGACTGCGCCAGCGCTGCCGACAATGTTGGCGGGGGCGGGGGCGGCGGAGCCCATCCCGATTTCCCTGATCGTTTCAACGCATACGCCAGTAGGCGAGAATGCTTCGAGAGAGGCACCGCCGCGGCCGGACACGCCAGCGGCGGCTGCCGGGGATAGTGCCGCGACCTCATCGACAGCGCCGCTGCCTGGCGATTGGCATGGCATTGTCGCTGCCTTGGCGCTATCCGGACTTGCGCGACAATTGGCGCAGCACTGCGAATTGGCTCAGGCAAGCGACGGCTCGGTCACACTGCGTTTGTCGCCGGCCCACAAACACTTGCTCGGACGTCTGCAGCAAGACAAGCTGCAAGCTGAATTGCAGACTTGGTATCGGCGTCCGATCAAGCTCAACATCGTGCTCGCCGATGCCGAGGGTGAGACGCCGGCGGTACGTCAGCGCAGCGAGCAGCGCGAGCGTCAGGAGCGTGCCATTGCCGCGATCGAGCAGGACGATTTCGTTCGCGATGTGGTCGACATGTTCGATGCGACCATCGACGAGGCATCGATCAAACCGGTTTGACAGCGCAGTTGGGCAATCATTTAAACCAGGACAAAGGGAAACGACCATGTTGAAAGGCGGCATCGCAGGCATGATGAAGCAGGCGCAGCAAATGCAGGCGAACATGCAGAAGGCGCAGGAGGAACTGGCGAAAATTGAAGTCGAGGGACAGTCGGGCGCCGGCATGGTCAAGGTTCTCATGACCTGCAAGCACGATGTACGACGGGTCAGCATTGATGCTTCGGTCATGGACGACAAAGAGATGCTCGAAGACCTCATCGCGGCGGCGGTCAACGACGCGGTGCGCCGTGTCGAAACGACGGCCCAGGAAAAAATGAGCGGCTTCACCGCCGGGCTGCAACTGCCACCGGGCTTCAAGCTGCCGTTCTGATGCGGGTTCCGTCGAGCCTCGAAGCCTTGGTCGAGGCCTTGCGATGCCTGCCTGGCGTCGGTCCGAAATCGGCGCAGCGCATGGCCTACCACCTGCTTCAGCACGATCCGCCAGGAGCCGAGCGCCTTGCGGCGGCGCTGTCGCGAGCCGTGACGACGCTGCGCCATTGCACGCGCTGCAATACATTTACCGAAGACGAACTCTGCGATCGCTGCGCTTCGTCGCAGCGCGATCCGTCGCAACTGTGTGTCGTCGAGATGCCCGTCGATCTCAACATGATGGAGCAGACCCAAGCTTATCGGGGTCTCTATTACGTGCTGATGGGCCGACTGAGCCCGCTCGACGGTATCGGCCCAAAGGAACTGCGCCTGGAGCGCATGTTGGCGCGGGCGGCTGACGGCATCGTCCGCGAGGTGATTCTGGCCACCAACTTCACCAACGAAGGCGAGGCAACCGCGCACTACGTGGCCGAGCTGCTGCATGCCCGCGGTCTCAAGGTCAGCCGTATCGCCCGCGGCGTGCCGGTTGGCGGCGAACTGGAATTTACCGACGCGGGCACCATCGCTCAGGCGCTGATTGAACGGCGCGATTACTGACGCTTTGATCATGACAGCCGCAGCAAAATCCACCCCCAAACCGCTCGCCGGTGTCAAGGTACTCGAATTCGGTACCTTGATCGCGGGGCCGTTCTGCACGCGCATCCTTGCCGAATTCGGTGCCGAGGTCATCAAGATCGAGGCGCCGGGCGAGGGCGATCCGCTGCGTGTTTGGCGCAAGTTGCACGAGGGCACTTCGCTTTGGTGGTATGTGCAGTCGCGCAACAAAAAGTCGGTCACGCTCAATCTCAAGCATCCTGATGCCATCGCGGTGGCGCGCAAACTAGCTGCGGAAGCGGATATCGTGGTCGAGAATTTCCGTCCCGGTGTCATGGAACGGCTCGGATTGGGTTGGGATGTGCTGGCCGCCGATAATCCGGGCCTGGTCATGGTGCGCCTGTCCGGTTTCGGCCAGAGTGGGCCGATGCGCGAACAGGCCGGCTTCGGCGCCATCGGCGAGAGCATGGGCGGCTTGCGTTATGTCACCGGTTACCCCGATCGGCCACCGGTCAAGACCGGCGTTTCCATTGGCGATTCGATTGCTGCCTTGTGGGCGGCCGTCGGCGCTTTGATGGCGCTGCGCCATCGCGATGTCACGGGTGGCAAGGTAGCTGGTCAGGGTCAAGTGGTTGACGTGGCCCTGTACGAGGCCGTATTCGCCATGATGGAAAGTCTGGTGCCGGAATTCGGCACGGCCGGCTTCATGCGCGAGCGCACCGGCAACGTGATGCCCGGCATCACGCCATCGAATACACATACCACCCGCGACGGTCAGCACCTCATTGTCGGCGCCAATGGCGACGCGATTTTCAAGCGACTGATGCGGGTGCTGGACCGCGCCGATCTGGCCGACGATCCGCAACTGGCCAACAACGCCGGGCGCGACGCGCGCGACGCCGAAGTCTATGCGGCAATTGACGAATGGGTAGGCCGTCACGACGCTGACATGGTTCTCGAAACACTTGCCGCTGCGCAAGTGCCGGCCAGTAAAATCTTCTCGGTGGAGGATATGTTTCGCGATGCACAATACCTGGCGCGCGGCATGATCGAGACATGGCAATTGCCGGATGGCACGGCACTGAAACTGCCTGGCATCGTGCCAAAGCTCAGCGCAACGCCGGGCGGAACGGATTGGATCGGGCCGCGCCTGGGCGAGCACACCGAGGAAATCCTTGGCAGCGCCGGCTATTCGGCCGAGGAAATTGCTGCGCTGCGTCGACAGGGTGCCATCTGACTTCACGAGGTGTCGCCAGCCTTCGCAGGTATTTAATCGGCTGGGGCCTTCCTGTATAATCGTCCGATTTACTGGCTTTGCATTCTCCTTAGGCAGGGATAACACCATGAGTAGTGAGGGAAAAGTCGATTGCGGTCGGCGCCGTCTGCTTGTCGCTACGGCGGCGGCGGGGGGCGTGGCCGGGATCGCCACAGTAGTACCGTTCGTGGCTAGCATGCTGCCATCCGAGCGCGCCAAATCGGCCGGTGCTCCGGTCGAAGTTGACATCAGCAAGTTGGTGCCCGGTCAGATGATGACCGTCGAATGGCGCGGCAAGCCGGTGTGGATTATCAACCGTACGCCGGAAATGATCGAATCGCTGAAGAAGGTCACCGAAAAAATCAGTGACCCGAAATCGGAGAAAGAACAGCAACCCGAATACTGCAAGAACGAAACGCGCTCGATCAAGCCGGCCATCATGGTCGTCGTCGGCATCTGTACGCACCTCGGTTGCTCGCCCTCGGAAAAGTTCAAGACTGGTGCCGAATCCGGCGTCGATCCTGAATGGGCCGGTGGCTTTCTCTGCCCCTGCCACGGTTCCACGTTCGACCTGGCCGGCCGGGTGTACAAAGGCAAGCCGGCGCCGATCAATCTCGAAGTACCGCAGCACATGTACCTAAGCGACGCCAGGATTCTGATTGGCGAAGACAAGAAGGGGGCCTGATCGATGAGTTATGTAAACGCCAAGCTGCAGAGCTTGGTCGAATGGGTCGATGATCGCTTCCCGCTGACCGCCGCCTGGAAGACCTCTGCGTCAGAATATTACACACCGAAGAATCTTAATTTCTGGTACTTCTTTGGCTCGCTGTCGGCGCTGGTGCTGGTTCTACAGATCGTCACGGGAATCTTGCTGACGATGCACTTCAAGCCGGATGCCTCGCTGAATGCCTCCGGCGTACCGGTGGCTTTCGCCAGCGTCGAATACATCATGCGCGACGTACCGTGGGGCTGGTTGATCCGCTACATGCATTCGACCGGTGCCTCGGCCTTCTTCATCGTCGTCTATCTGCACATGTTTCGCGGCATGCTCTACGGTTCCTATCGCAAGCCGCGCGAACTGATCTGGATTTTCGGCATGCTGATTTTCCTGTGCCTGATGGGTGAAGCCTTCTTCGGCTATTTGCTACCGTGGGGACAGATGTCCTACTGGGGCGCCCAGGTGATCGTCAACCTGTTCAGCGCGATTCCGCTGATCGGCCCGGATTTGTCCATCTGGTTGCGTGGAGATTTCGTGGTCGGCGATGCGACCCTCAATCGCTTCTTTGCCTTCCATGTGATCGCTGTGCCGATGGCCTTGCTGGGCTTGGTGGTCGCCCACGTGATTGCCTTGCACGAGGTCGGATCGAACAATCCGGATGGCGTCGAGATCAGCAAGCACAAAGATGCCAAGGGGAATCCTTTGGATGGCATTCCATTCCATCCTTATTACACGGTCAAGGATCTCGTTGGCGTGGTGGTCTTCCTGTTTGTTTTCTCGATCGTCGTTTTCTTCGCACCCGAAGGCGGCGGCTACTTCGTCGAGGCCAACAACTTCTTCCCGGCTGATCCGATGAAGACGCCGTTGCACATAGCGCCGGTCTGGTATTTCACGCCGTACTATTCAATGCTCCGTGCCGTCACCTATCCGCTGCTGGGTATCGATGCAAAGTTCTGGGGCGTCGTGGCGATGGGTGCCGGTGTAGTTATCCTGTTCTTCCTGCCCTGGCTCGACCGCAGTCCCGTCAAGTCCATCCGCTATCGCGGACCGATCTACAAGACCCTTCTGGGTATCTTCGTTTTTTCTTTCTTCATTCTCGGCTGGCTCGGGACAAAACCGCCGTCTTACGAATTCTTCGGCGTCATTCCCGGAGGACCGGTGGCGCAGGTGCTGAGTGCCTACTACTTCCTCTTTTTCCTGACGATGCCGGTTTGGTCGAAGATGGACAAGTGCAAGCCGGAACCGGAAAGGGTAACTGGATAATGAAGAAGCTGCTCATTGCTTTGCTGTTTGCGCCCATGGCGGCGCTGGCCTCAAGCGAAATCCATCTCGACAAGGCACCCGACAAATCTGGCGACATGGCGGCTTTGCAGAACGGCGCCAAAATTTTCGTCAACTATTGCCTCGGTTGCCACTCGGCTTCCTACATGCGCTACAACCGGCTCAAAGATATCGGTCTGGATGACGCGCAGATCAAGGAAAACCTTTTATTTACCGCCGACAAGGTCGGCGAACAGATGCGCATCGCCATGCAGCCGGCGGAAGCCAAGCAATGGTTTGGCGTAATGCCGCCGGATCTGACAGTGATTGCCCGTGCCCGTGATTCCGAATCGGGCAGTGGTGCCGACTGGCTCTATACCTATCTGCGAACTTTCTACCGTGACCCAACACGTCCAACTGGCTGGAATAATCTGACCTTTCCGAACGTTGGTATGCCCCATGTGCTCTATGAGCTTCAGGGCCAGCAAACCCTGAAGGAAAAGAAAGATCAAGCACCTGAGTTGGTGCTCGAACAAGCGGGAACCATGAGCCCCAAGGAATACGATCAGGCGATTGGAGATCTGGTGAACTACTTGGTCTATATGGGGGAACCTAGACAGA
>CAISUK010000425.1 GCA_903888645.1 uncultured Pseudomonadota bacterium
AAAATCCCAGCTTCATATCCACGGGACGAAGAAAACCGACCCGAAGAAAATCCAGTTTCACGCCGGCCAAGTAAATCCAGTTTCACCTCGGCCGCGACACTCAAGGTCATGTCGGCGATCGAACAGTGCCGCAGCGCGGCACTGGGGGGACATGTGCTGCACTGCAAAGCCTGTGGCCATGACGAGATCGCCTACAACTCCTGCCGCAACCGACATTGCCCGAAGTGCCAGGGGGCGGCCGCGCGCCGCTGGCTGGAGGCGCGTCAGGCCGATCTCTTGCCGGTAGAGTATTACCACGTGGTGTTCACCTTGCCGGCGCCGATCAGTGCCATCGCCTATACCAACAAGGCGGTGATCTACCGCCTGCTCTTCGAGGTCGCCGCCGAGACGCTGCGCACCATCGCCGCCGATCCCCGGCATCTGGGGGCACAGATCGGCGCCACCCTGGTCCTGCACACCTGGGGTTCGGCGCTGACCCATCACCCTCATGTGCATGGCATCGTTCCCGGTGGCGGACTATCCCTCGACGGCGAACGCTGGGTGGCCTGCAAGCCCGGCTTCTTTCTGCCGGTGCGGGTGCTCTCGCGTTTGTTTCGCCGGCGCTTCCTCGAGGAACTCGAGAAGGCGTATGGCGCCGGCCAGTTGCAGTTCTTCGGCGAGGAAGCCCACCTTGCCGAGACGACGGCCTTCGCCGATTGGCTCCTGCCGTTGCGCCGGTGCGAATGGGTGGTCTATGCCAAACGTCCCTTCGCCGGACCGGCGGCGGTGCTGGCTTATCTGTCGCGCTATACCCACCGCGTCGCCATCTCCAACCGGCGGCTGGTCGCCGTCGATGCACGTGGGGTGACTTTCCGCTGGAAGGATTATCGGCTCAAGGGACGTACCCGCCACAAGACGATGACGCTCGGTGCCGATGAGTTCATGCGCCGCTTTCTGCTGCATGTGCTGCCCAGCGGCTTTCATCGCATTCGCCACTACGGGTTGCTCGCCAATGCCGGACGCCAGGAGAATCTTGCCAAGGCAAGGGTACTGTTGCACGTTGCGCCTGACGCTGTCGCCGAATCAACGAGTGTCGATGAACCCGTCGGCGTCACCCAGTCGACCTTCGTCTGCCGGCGCTGTGGCGCGGCGATGATCGTCATCGAGACGTTTGCGCGTGGCCAACCGATCCGCGCGCCACCAATGCCGCGCAGTCGCGCATGAGCGCAAACCGATTTCGCTGCCCAATCGTCCCTTCGGCTATTCCGCATCCGCCGCCGAAAGCGGACGGCTTTGCCATGCATTGGAATCACGACGTTTACGGCGCGATGCGAGATCCCACTATTGCGTTTCTACTGGGTGTCAATGGTTCCCCGAACGCCACCACTGCCTTGGGCACTGGCCGAAACACCGAGCCAAGCCGCAGTTCGATCTCTCAAATCCCCATAGCTGCGTAGCCAGTCCCAAACGCATCGCCAATCCCCGCGGTTTCCTCCCTCGAGGCTTGCCGGACGCCTGCCCGTGTCGCGCCCACGCGTCTCGATCGGACTGCGCTTGGAGGGCAGGCATCCGGCAACCCTTAACATTATGCAGAGCTCTGCATAACGGCCATTATGTAGACTGCGCAATTATGAATAGCGTCTTTGGACAAGCATGGCTACGGCTAGGTTTTGTAGCCGAAGCCATGCTCGTGGACTCTGCATAATTACAACGTTTTCAGGAACTCCAATAGCGAGTCCGGAGCGTGATAGCGCGTGATCTTGGCGTTGGGCTCCTGTAGCCGAGCAAGTGTGCGTTCCTTCATTCGCAAGTCTGCTTCCACGTAGTGGTGAGTCGTCGTCGGGCTCTCGTGACCCAACCAGAGCGCAATCACATCGGTGCCGGCGTCTGACTGCAGCATGTGCATCGCGGTCGTATGACGAATGGAATGCGGTGATATATGTCGCTTCGTTAGCTCCGGGTCGTTCTTGGCAGCCTTTTCCACCGCGAGTGCCAGACGTTTCGCCACATTGTCACGCGTCATCGCCTCACCGTTGCGATTGGGCAGTAGCGCCGAAGTGGGCGTGAATTGAGGGTTCAGTTTCAACCAACTCCGGACCTCCTTGATGGTCGACCGCCACAGCGGCAGCGAACGCTGCTTACGCCCTTTGCCACGCAAATGCACGCAGGCGGCAGCATTGAGCACGACGTCGGCCACGCGCACGCCGATAATCTCGGACACCCGTGCCCCGGTGTTGTACATCAGTCCAAAGAGCAGATGATCGCGCTGGCTAAGCCAAGTGTTGCCTGGGGGGCCGATGACTGCCCGCATCTCATCGAGCGAGAGAAACCCGAGCATCGGGCGCTCAAAGCGCTTCATGGGCACCCCGAGTGCGCGCTCGATGACATGGAGAGAAGAGACATCGCGATGTGCCGCGAACTTCAGGAAGGCCCGCAAGGCGGCCAGTCGTGCATTGCGGCTGCGCACCGCGTTATGGCGCTCTTGCTCCAAGTGGTCGAGGAATGCCAAGATCAGTTCGGGGGTGATGTCAGTCATCGTCATCGCTACGGGTGATCGGCCCAGACGTGTCTGCGCGAAGTTCAGGAACAGCATGAACGTATCCCGATACGCCGCCACTGTGCACGGGCTCATCGCCCGCTGTTGTGTCAGGTGCTCGGCAAAGAACGTCTGTACAAGCGATGGGAAGGACGGCGGCGATGCCGGATGTTTGGGCTTATTCATCACCAGCCTCCGGCGCCTGGGCAAATCGCTCGAACTTGCCGCCCGCCAAAGCCATCAACTCAGGCACGCCGGTGAGGTACCAGTAAGTGTTGGATATTTTTGCGTGGCCCAAGTAGGTCGAGAGCGCCAGCATCGACTGATCGAGGTCGACGCCTTGCTCGTGCCACAGCATGACGCGGCGGACGGCAAAGCCGTGGCGCATATCGTGAATGCGTGGGCCGCCATGGGCGCCGCGGTCAATCCAGCCCAACTGCTCCCGCAGTTCGATGAACACCCGATGGACTTGGCTATCACCCAGAGGTTGGCCCAGCCGCTGGCCCCTCGTGCCGATGAAGAATGGACTATCGGTGGCGGTACGCATGTGGCGGCTGCGCAATTGCCGGTAGCGTATCAGGGCCGCCACCGTGCTCGGGTGCAGCGGCAACAAACGTGACTTGGCGAACTTGGTCTGCCGTACGGTCAGCGTGCCCTTCGCCAAGTCGACATCACCATCAAGCAGCGCAAGCGCTTCGGACACCCGCAGGCCCGTCGAGGCGATCAGCCCAAACAGCGTCTCGTAGGTCGCTGGTCGCAGACCGCCTCGCGGGTTCAAACCGCGCGCAGCAGCCAGCAGGTCGACGATCTCGGCTTCGCGATAGATGTGTGGCGTCACCCGCCCCGGCACCGGCCCGAAGACGGATTCGTCGGGTACCTCTGTACGCGGCTCAAACTGTCGCAGCCAACGGGTGAATGGCCTCAGGATCTTGAGCCGGCGGGCGCCGGTGCCCGGCTTGTGGCTCTGTGCTCTGTCCTGCCGCGCCCAGTGGGTCATGAGGTCTACGGTCAACGGACCTTGGTGATGCACACTGGTTACGTAGCGGGTGAAGCTTGCCAGAAACCGTTGCATATTCTCCAGCTTGAAGCCCAGACGGTGACGCTCGGCAAGGTACTCGTCAACCTTTGCCTGCAGATCAATGGGCGCGCTCATGTCGCGCTCCCCGGCCAGGGCAACGCGACTGCGGTCAGTCTCGGCGTATCAATCTTGGCGTAGATGAGCGACGTGTTCAGCGATCGATGGCGCAGGACATCGGCCACCTCCTTGAGCGAACTCCCGTGATCCAGCAGCCGGCACGCCAGCGTATGGCGCAGTGCATGGCTGCGCCCGTGCGTCAGACCAATGCGTTGGTAGGCATCGCGAATCACCCGACGTACAGCATCGACGCCGATCGGCTGGTCGCGAGGCGCCAAGCAACGAACGAAGAGCGCTGGGTTGGTGGTCGTCGGCCGTTCATGGCGAACATAGTCGGCGAGTGCGCGTCCGGTGACCGCCGGCAGTGGCAAGATGTCTTGGCGCAGCGACTTGGTGCGCTTGAGCGTGACCGTACCGGCACGCCAATCAATGTCGGCGAGTTGGAGTTTGGCTATTTCTCCGCTGCGCAGACCCATATCCAGAGCGCAACGCACGATCGCGTAGCCGCGCCGATGCGACGGTACCGAGGCAGTGAATGAGCTGAGCAAGCGCTCGACCTCAGCCGGTTTGAGGCTGCGTGGCAGTGATGCGAGGCTCCAGTGAGCGGGTGAAGAGATCACGCCGAGTAGCCCGTGTACTCTGTCGCCGCAGGTTGTTCGGTAGCGGAAGTAGGCGCGCAGCGCCGAAGTCAGGGCGGCGGCGTTGGAGGCCGTGCCGCAACGTTCAAGCTGTTCGGCAATGAACTGGCGGACGTCGGCGGGCTGCAGCTCGCCGATCACAACAGGACGATCGGCGAACTTGTGCAGCAGCAGACGTCCTACCGTACGCACTCGGTCGCTTCGTGTGCTGGCGCTCAAGCCGCGTGCCTTGTCCATGTGCGCGTCGTACCGGCGAAGTTCGTCGGCAATGTCGCCGACAGGTTGCGGTGGCTTGGCGATTACACCTTGTGCGCGCAGCACGACCAGCAGATGACCGAGCGCAGCGCGCAGATCGCTATGAACACGCTGCACTGGCATCGGGCAGTCGCAGCACGGTAGGTGGTTGTTCAGGAACTGATCGACCGTCTGTTCGTTCAGCACTTGCACCGGCAAGTCGCACTGCGTCATCCAATGAGCGAAGTGGGCGAGACAAGCGCCGTACTTGCTGGTCGTTCTGCCGGCATAACGACCACGTCGAAGATGCTCAGCAAATGCATCGATGTGGGGTGCGAGCTGACTATTGAGAAGCCACGCCTTGGGCGTGGGTCGAAGCGAAGCAAAATGGTCCATGATGGTCTCCGGTTGTGGAGCCACCTGTTCTAACGATCCCTTAAATTATGTCTACCATTCCTGCCCACCAAGCCCCGCTCAGCCAGTGTTCACAAGGCTTGCCAGCATCGCCTGACCGAGTGCTATTCATAATTGAGTAGTCTACATAATGGCCGTTATGCAGAGCTCTGCATAACGGCCATGAGCGGACTCTCGTGGGTGGCAGGTTTCGGGTAGCCCACCGAATCCGGATCAATCGCTGCAACCAGGCCGGAAGTCAGCAGGTGCGCCCAATGCCTTCCACGCCGCCACACACTTCGCTAGGTCGTCATCGAACTGCGCTAGCTTGAAGTACTCCGTCAGGGCGTGCAGGGCGTGACCCAACACGGACATCGCGTCTGAAAGCGTGGCCGGAAGGTCGGAAACGTCCGGCCCAAATCTGAGGCCGGTGATGTTGGCTTGATCGTCGGCTCGGATGTGTCGGTTGAGTGAGTCTATCGACGTGTGCGCCGCATCACCGGATGCTGAGCGATAGACGACGTTGTAGAGCGCCATGAGGCCCGTCTTCTGGGCCAGCGTCGCGATTTCCACCGGATCGCGCTTCAGCGTCTTCGCCTTGGGATGCTCTGCATCCGCGTTAGCGATGACCGCCTTGACGGCATCGACCTCTTGGGTAGTCATCTGCGTGACGGCCTGTGGGTCATTGAGCCAAGCCTGACGCAACTTTAGATGATGCCAATAGTGACGGTCAATCAACAGATCACAGACAGCTTCCTCCTTCACGACAGCAGCCAAAACAATCGCGGTTTCGGCCGCACCACGCACCACGGTGCGTGCGTCAGCGAGCAGGCCGCGCTCGGCGAGCAGGATCGCAGCTTGAAAGGATGTGAGCACGCGGACATATAAGGCGGAAGCAACCAGTTGCTGGTTGCTGGACTGATTGGGTTTCACATTGGGTAGAACGCGCATGCCGAGCGTGTTGAACGTTGTCGCAGCGTTAAACCACGCCGAAAAGTCCTTGCGGATAATCGCAATCGAACTCGATAGGCCGGGGGACAGAAAACCTTCGTACTGCGACATATTCACCTGAACAGTGTAAGCCTTACACCCTCGGAAACCGAACCATGAGCATGGGGCGATTCTTCTCATGGTCGTAGTTGACGGTAACGTGCTCGATCGGCTCTGAAAACCGTACGTCGGCGCCGATATCGCGGAGCGTCACCAAGTGCGCCGAACAAGCTTCTATACGACATTCGCGCATTTCGCGATAGCCCGCATCGGGCAGCGGCTTGTTACTGCCCAGCTTGTAGCCGATGCCGAGTACGGTGAAAATTTCATTCTTGTGGACAAGAATTTCACGCGCCTTGTCGGTACGACTTAGGAGCAATTCTTCATATAGCTGCTCCGACGCCTTCACGCTTTCGGAACCGACCCGTACATAGGCAGGACCAGTGAAGTGCGGTTTGACGACGCTTGACGGCACTACAATGGCGACAACAGCCTTGCCGTCAATGCTCAGCACTTCGGTGCTGTATTGAATAGGCGGGTAGCAATCGGAGTGGCAGGCGTCGCGCACGCGCTTCTGGAGTTGGTCGGGGTTGCCAACACCAATCACCTCGCCGGTCTTGTCGTGAATCCCAATGAACAGCACGGCTTTGCGCCCTGCTGACACAGTGTTTGCGAATGCCGAAACGGTTTGGCGTATCTCTGCATCACGCACACCTTCAGACTTGCGCTCCACGAAATTGTCTTCTTGGTTGCCGATCAGCCGCAGTAGTTCGTCGGTGGTCATGTGAATTGCCGTAGGTTTCGTGGAGGTGCCGTCGCAAGAATTCACCTATTCTAGTCAAGGCAGGCTCCGTGCCAAAGCACGGGCGCTGAAGAGCAGCTATGTGCTCGCCTCACTAGACACCTTGTGTGACTGCTCTGGGCGCGGTGTGTGAGTTCGGCAGAGGGTAGAGCTGCCGTTCAACGGAGTTCAAGGCCGAGCGGCAGGTAACCGGTGGACTGCCGACCTATCGGGAGCGCACCGCCAACGTCGGCTCAGGCCGAGGATGAGCCGGTGGCCGGTGTCGCTTCGTCGGCCATTACCGCCGTTCGCGAGCCATGACAATTGGATTGTCGAGAGGAAATTGGTCGTCCGCTTACCAAAAATCTCTACTCACCCTTTCGACCCATTTGAGACATTCGAGGCTTCGCTCCAAACCCGCCGTTGACTCGGTCAGTTAACCTATAAGCCGCCGTTCACCGATGAAGACTCATTTTCTCCCCGTCACAGGCGGCTCCGATCGGTTTCCGGTCATTCGCCGCCGCGAGCCGCATTTCGGCACCCGGCCATCAACAGCCATTCACGATGACGTGGGATTGAGATTTGGAGGTCGGCTTCCACCACGAAGCAGAAATCGAGTCCTTCAAATTCGGGCCCAGAAACTTGCCATTCGAAATATCGTCGCGGCGCCGGAGATGCCTTCGGCATCCCATGGCGACGCCAGTGTCTAGACTTCAGTTAAGATATGCCAAACGAGGTGAAATCAGTTCTGATCACAGTCAATCAGGGAAGACAAGAAAGATGAACGTGCTTATAAAGCTGGCCACGGCCGAAGTGGAACGTTTTCTGTCGGAGAGCCTTCCGAAACTTTCGACCGACTGGTGGCAGAAGCATGTGATAGATCGCCTGTCGTTTCAGCAGCAAAGGCATGCTCAAGAGCGGAAGTACGGCGCACTAGCCGACCTTGATTTCGCAGCTCTGCTACGCGTTCTGGATCAGAACTGGTTTGAGCTTTCCGCAGAGGCATCTTTCCCCAGGGAGGCCAGGAATTGGGTAAAGGAATTGCAGACAGTTCGCAATAAGTG
>CAISUK010000426.1 GCA_903888645.1 uncultured Pseudomonadota bacterium
CCGGCCCAGGTCTTTGCGCCGAACCCACCAAAGCCAACACCGGGCTCTGAATCTTGGAATCCGGTCAGTTTTGCAACCGCAACCTCATTGATTGGAGAAAGACCATGCAACTCAGTTCCCGTTTCGCTTCTCGCTCCCCGGTGTTGCGCGCTGATCAGCCGCTGTCGGATGATCAGATACGCAGCGTCGCCCCGTCCATTTTCGCCGAAGACAAACACGCCAGCCGCTCCGAACGCTATGCCTACATCCCGACCGGTGCGGTGCTGGCGGAGTTGCGCAAGGAAGGCTTTCAGCCCTTCATGGTGTGCCAGACCCGGGTGCGCGATGAAGGCAAGCGCGAGCACACCAAACACATGGTGCGACTGCGCCATGCCGAGCAGATCAATGGCGAGGAAGCCAACGAAATCATCCTGCTGAACTCGCACGACGGCACCAGCAGCTACCAGATGCTGGCAGGCATGTTCCGCTTCGTGTGCAAGAACGGACTGGTGTGCGGTGATACGGTGGCCGATCTGCGCATCCCGCACAAGGGCGATGTGGTCGGCCACGTGATCGAAGGCGCGTATGACGTACTGGACGGTTTCGATCTGGTGCGCGAACGGCGCGACGAGATGCGCGCCCTGACGCTCGACCAGGGCGAGGCCGAAGTGTTTGCCCATGCTGCGCTTTCCCTCAAGTACGACGACCCGGCCACCCCTGCGCCGATCACCGAAGCGCAACTGCTGATGCCACGGCGTCATGAAGATGCCCGCGCCGACCTGTGGAGCGTGTTCAACCGCAGCCAAGAAAACCTGACGCGGGGCGGCTTGTTGGGACGCAATGCCAGCGGCCGCCCGCAGCGGACCCGCCCCATTCAGGGCATCGACCAGAACGTCAAGGTCAATCGCGCCTTGTGGCTGTTGGCCGAGGGCATGAAACGACTCAAGGATTGATGAACAAGACCCGTCGAGGGGCAGCGTCCCCTCGGTCAGCCAACGATTTTTTGTTTCTCAACTTGAACGTCCCGCCAGGGACAGGAGCTCAGAGCATGAACACCATTGCACTGAATGAAAGCCAAGCATTGCCTACCGTCGCCGCCCCTACTGCTGCGGCCTATGACCTGCTGTTGATTCCGCTGGCGCAGTTGCGGCCTTCGAACCGAAACGCGCGCCAGAGCGACGGCGCGTCGCTTGACGAACTGGCAGCAAGCATTGCCCGGGTCGGCCTGCTGCAAAACCTCACCGTCACCGTATCGAGCGATGGCGAACATTACGAAGTCGTCGCCGGCCAGCGGCGACTGGCAGCGTTGAAGCTGCTGGCGAAACGGCGCCAGCTCGACAAAACGCATGCAGTGCCTTGCCTGCTGGTGCCCGATGGGTCGGCGCGTACCGTGAGTCTGACGGAGAACGTCCAGCGTGAGGCGATGCATCCCGCCGACCAATTCGCGGCGTTCGCCGCCTTGGTGGCTGAGGCGCGACCCGTCGAGGACATCGCCGCCGACTTCGGCGTAACGCCTTTGGTGGTTCAGAGACGCTTGAAGCTCGCCAACGTGTCGCCGCGTCTGCTGGCCGACTATCGCGCCAATGCCATCACGCTGGACCAGCTGATGGCGCTCGCCATCAGCGATGACCATGCCGCCCAGGAGGCGGCGTTCTATGACACGCCGCAGTGGCAGCGCAGCCCGCAGGCCTTGCGTCAACACTTGACCGAACGCGAGATCGACGCCACCCGCGACGCACTGGCGCGCTTCGTTGGCATCGAGGCTTACGAGGCTGCAGGGGGCGGTGTGCGGCGCGACTTGTTCTCCGACGATACGCGCGGGGTGTTCATGACCAATGCGCCTTTGCTGGACAGCCTTGCGCGCGACAAGCTCGCGGCCACGGCCGACCGTGTCCGCGCCGAAGGCTGGGCATGGGTTGAGGCAGTGCCGCGCATCACGGCGGCGGAACTGCACGGCTTCCAGCGTGCCCGCCGTGACCGGCGCACGCCGAACAAGACCGAGGCCAAGCGCATCGCCAAGCTGCAAACGCGGCAGCAGAGCATTGAGGACTGAACGCCGACGATGCCGAAGACATCGCAGAAGAAGAAGCGTCGGCCCTCTACGAGGAAAGCGACAAGCTCGACGCGGAACTCGACATCATCGAGCAATCGCTGCAGGTGTTTGCACCCGACATGCTGGCGCTGGCCGGGGTGATCGTGAGCGTCGATCATGCGGGAGAAATCGCCATCCATCGCGGGCTGCTGCGCGAGGCCGCGGCCAAGGCGCTGCAAGGGCAGGAGCAGCAAGGTACGCAGGCTGGCGGTCATGGCGAAGGCGAGGCACAGCTACCGACCATGCCGAAGATTTCCGAGAAGCTGGCGCGGCGCTTGAGCGCGCACCGCACGGCGGCGCTGCAAATCGAGGTCGCCCGCCATCCGCAAGTGGCGCTGGTGGCCGTGGTGCATCGCCTCGCGCTGCGCGTGGTAATCGATGGCTATCGTTTGCAGGATTCGCCGATCAACATCAGCGCTTCGCCACAGGACGGGCTCGATGCGTTCGCGCCGGACTTGGCGCAGTCGCCCGCCCTGCTCGGCCTGCGGGACCTGCGGCAGGCGTGGGCGGCACGGCTACCCAGTGACCCGGAAGCGCTGTTCGCGGCACTGCTGGCGTTGCCCGAGCAGGAATTGCTGTCGTTGCTGGCGCTGTGCGTGGCTACAACGGTGGGCGCGGTCACGCCCCGCGACGACACGCAACCTGCTGTTGCGCTGGCGCAGGCGGTGGACCTCGACATGCACGCTTGGTGGACACCAACCACCGAAGGCTATTTCTCCCACGTATCGAAAGCCAAGGCCATCGAGGCGGTCCAAGTGTTCGCACCGGAGCACGCGGCGCGTCTCGCCAAGCTCAAGAAGAACGACCTGGCCAGCGAAGCGGAACGGCTGGCGGCGGGCACGGGCTGGCTACCGATGATGCTGCGATCCGCTGCAGCGGAAGCGTTGAACGTGCCGGATGAACAGGAAGAAGCGGTCCATGTTGGCGAGTCGATTGAGTAGGACTGCTGGATTCTCCCGACAAAAGATGTACGGGGGGTTTCGGATCGCGCGCGGCAAGTGTGCCGCGCGCGTTTTGACATCCGGCAGCGACCAACCGGCTTCCTTGCGGAAGCGCCCTGTCCTACGCCGGAGAACGCCCTGACGGGTTGGCCGTGCGACCGAATCGCACGAGGATGGAACACCGTTCCGGTTGCGCCGCTGCAATCCGATGTTTCCGGGACGGATCAACCTCGACAACCTTCCCGGGAACCCTCATGAACCATCAAGGCGTCAGTGAAATCGTCTTTGAAGAAGTCTATCGCGTGCCGCCCGAACAAACGGCTCGGGCCTTGTTTGCACGGCTACCGCATGGCAGCGACTACGCCGCAAACCTGATCGAATGCCTGGCCACCGGCTATCTGGTGGCCGTGGCCGAATCGATCTGTATCCGCGAAATGCAGCTGCATATCGACACGGCCACGGAGGTGGTAGTGGGTCGGGCGGTCCGCCTGGAGCATCGGGGGCCGATCCCGGCGGGATCGGTGCTGACCTTGCGCGGCTGGCTGGAACGGCTGGGAGAGCGCAGCGCGACATTTTGCGTGCAGGCCAGCGATGCGCACGAGATCGTTGCCGAGAGCCTGATCACGCTGGTGGCGGTGCAACGAGCGGCTATTGAGTCGCGGATTACCACCAAGGTCACCGCGCTTCGCGGCGAGCGTTGCCAAGCACCAAGTTTGCTGCACCTGATCGAGTGCTGAGGCGTCCTCCTCGACCCTGACGGGCAGGTCGCCAGCAACGACGGCAACCCACCGACAGATCGTCCGCCTTACCGAGAGCCGACGACCCCGCCGCCGATACATTCAGCGCCCATGCACGAGGGCATTCATCCCGGGTGATTTGGAACTGACCTTGACGATGAATGGGTAGGTGCCGGGGAAGCCATAGTGCTGGGATGCCGAGGTCATGATGCCTTCCGATGAGGGTCGCACCCAACGGCGGCCTTGGCTTGTCGTGAATCCTGGCGAGGCAGCGGCTGCGCCTCGGGCTGCATGGCTGCAACCGTCCGGCCCAACAAATTTCCCCGGCACTGATCTTCGATCGGTGCCTTCCTCGCGAGCCAAATTTCTTCTGCCTCCCGGTCCTCCACGCTGTTGCGGCCGCTGTGCGATGCAGCCCGCCCGTACCTCGCCCTTCGGATCACCGACAAGGCCGCGATGGGCGCGACCTTGCATCACCGAAAGGAACATCATCATGGCAAACATCGGCACCTTCACCGCACAAAACGACAGCTTCACCGGCACGGTTCGCACCCTGACGCTCAACGTCAAGGTCAAGTTCATTCCCAACGCCAAGGAGAGCGACAACGCCCCCGACTACCGCATCGTCGCCGGCAACTTCGAAATCGGCGCGGCGTGGAAGAAAGTCAGCAAGGCGGATCGGCCTTACCTGTCGGCGACCCTCGACGACCCGTCGTTCCCGGCCACCATCTATGCCCGTCTGGTCGAAGGCGAGGACGGTACGCATAACCTGATCTGGACGCGCAGCAAGGGCGATTGATCGTCGCCCTCGGCGCCCCGCCCGTGCGGCGGGGCGTTTTTTGCGTTTTCAACCGACGGCCCGCGCGACGGATCGCGGGCTGTCTCATTTCAGGCAATGCATCGCTGATTGGCGCAGTACGCAACCCCGTGGATCCGTGCATCCGTATCCGTGCTTAAGCACAAAGCCGCTTCTACGGATTTGCGGTTCTGGAGGCTCATGGAAATAAGGGGTATTCGCAATTCATGATTGATATGCCGATCGGATGCTGCTACGCACCAGCTCCATCGAGGTTTGTCATCAAAATGACTGGGGGAACGTCTCTGACCCATATCCGCCGGTAGCCCCCAGCAAAAGCAGTCACTCGAAACCGTCAGCTCCAATCTCCCGTATGGCATGGCCACAAGGATGCAGGTCACTATCACCCCAACGAAGTTATGTCGAATTCATCCCATAAAAAGGACGCGTCGGCAAAGGCGGGCGTTAGAACACGGCATAACTCAGGCGCTTCGCGCCGAACTTCGGGTGCCAAGTCTGTTCCATCCCTTGCCGATGCTCGCCATCGGCAGCATAAATGACGTTGACGGTCAGGTCTCCCACCTGATACAGCCACGAAGCGACGGCGACCTTCCCATCGACGAGGTCGGCGTGAACATCTGAACCGCCCGCAACAACGACGGGCATATCAGGCGATCGCCCGAAGCGGAGATACAAGTTCGGGTGCGGCCGACATTTGAGGATGGCCTCTGAGAACTCAGAAATATCGAGCGCGATGCCGCCCTCGACTA
>CAISUK010000427.1 GCA_903888645.1 uncultured Pseudomonadota bacterium
GCACGGAATGTTTCGCTGGATAAAGCACCTGCCCATCCTCGAACATCTTGCCTACCGAACACCGGACGCCGCCAGCGCATGACTCAAACGGCCTGGTTCACCGGCCTGCCGGGGGCAGGCAAATCGACGTTGGCGCGCATGGTTCAGCAAGCGCTGACCCGCCGAGGAAAGTCCTGCGTGGTGCTCGACGGCGATGAACTGCGACTCGGCCTGTGTCACGACCTGGGTTTCTCGGTCGCCGACCGCAGCGAGAACATTCGACGCGCGGCAGAGGTGGCTAAACTACTCAACCATGCGGGAATCCGATCCCGCGCCCTTGGTCGTGCCGGCATACCGCCAAACGAGCCAGGATAACTACAGGAAGCGGATACTGGCCCATTCCTTTGCGAAAGCGCTCCGGCGCATCGAAAGGTTCAATCTGGCCGACTGTCAGGCTGAAATAGCTTGCAACTCGATCATCGTCGGCCACCACGAAAGTCTTGGCTGACCCACTACTTTGCGCTTGGCTGGCATGACGAACAAGCCATTCGTTCAACGCGTGTTTGCCGCAATCGAAGTCGTCAAGACGATGCTGAGAGCCCAAAGACTCCGGACTGCGCAACGTCATCGTGCTGCCCAAGGAGCCTTGCGCGAGAAAAGGTCACGCAGTCCATCGTTCGGTTGTTCCGGGAAATTAGCATATTCCGCACATGATCCCGATTCGACTGATGGAGCATCGTAAGAAATGCATTCGCGAAACCTATATTTGCCGACTTCCTTCAGATAGACTTCCTTCAGATAGACTTGATCAGTGCCTACGGTCATCAGATTGCAGGGGTTTCGGTTGTTCTTTTTCAGCGGCGAGGGATCTGAGCCGCCTCATATCCATATCGAGCATGACGACAAGGTGGCAAAATACTGGCTGAACCCTGTAGAACTTGCCATGTCAGAAGGATTTCGTAGCCATGAGCTGGCCCGCGTGCGCGCCTTGGTGATTGAAAACAGGGTTCTATTTTTGGAGAAATGGCATGAGCACTTTGGCAGTTAGACTTGACCCACACGCCATAGATGTAACCATCGACACAGCGTCCCTGCACTTCGTCTTGGCCGACGGACGTGAAATATCAGCGCCACTGGAGTGGTTCCCCCGACTGCGTGATGCCACTGTTGAGGAGCGGAGCCACTGGCGATTAATCGGCAAGGGCATCGGGGTGCATTGGCCAGATATTGATGAAGATATTGCCGTCTCCACGCTCATGCAAAACCACTAAACAGGCCACTGGCGTTGGCGCCGGAATACGACATATAGCGGTCTTTCAAACGGGTGAGCGTAAGCGGCTTCAGTGACTCTTATTGGCCGAATTGCGACGAAGGATTAAATATCCATTAGACATGTCTCATCGCGCATTAGAAAATCAATCACGGATTAAGGGTAGCCCTTGAAATCAACCACAGTCGCTCGTGCCGCGACCCGACGTTGTGGCGGTGGCGTTCCAATGTTCCATAATCCACATTACCGTCGAGATTGTAGGCGGCATACGGAACTTTCTGAACTGCTTGCCAAGCCTTGGCCGCCATTGGTAACGGCGTCACTCAGCGACTTGAACGACTTGGGCTACTCTGGCCAGATACGTAACCATCAGCATGGCTGCCAACGCGGCAGCGGCAGCGGCGGCGATCCAGAATCCGGCGGCACCGTGGGGCGCTCCGAACGTATCCGTCAAGCCGAGCAGATACCCGCCGAATAAACCGACTCCCCACAGCATCACGGCGAAGACCGCCATCGGTACCGTGGTCTTGCGGTAGCCGCGCAGTACATTGACGGTTACGCCGAGGGTGGCATCGGCGAGGTGATAGAAGGCAACGATGTGCAGCAGGATGACTGCGCTGGCCTGGACGGTTTGATCGGCAGAGTAGAGCGCGGCGATCGTTGCGGCACTCCACCAGACCGCCGAGCCGGCGAATAGAGCGAAACCAAATCCCAGGCCGAGCGCCAGTCGACTCGTCTGCTGTGCTCGCATCCGATCGCTGGCGCCGAGCGCGTGGCCGGCAAGCACGCCGGCAGCGTGGCCGATCGACAAGGGCAGCATGAACAGCACGCCACCCACATTCCCGGCGATCTGGTGCGCGGCGGATAGCGTTGGACCGAGACGGGCGATGAATAATGCCATGAAGGTATAGGCCGTGACATCGACCAGATACGTCGCGCCGATGGGCAGGCCGAGCTTGAATTGCTGCCGAAGTATCGCCCAGCGCGGTGGCGAAAAGCAGCGAAACACGGCGTAGGGAATGTACTCGTCGTTGCGCGCCGACCAACTCCAGGCGAGACCACAAAGCAGCCAGCCGATCAGCGTCGTCGCCGCCGCACAGCCCGGCGCTCCTTGCGGCGCCAGGCCCAGGCCGCCATACATGAAAATGGCATTAACTGGTACTTTGGCGATGACACCGATCAAGTTCAGTACCATCACCGGCCGCGGTCGCCCGATGCCGGTGGAAAATCCGTAAAAGACGCGAAATAGCATGGCCGCCGGCACGCCCCAGGAAAGGTTGTCGAGATAGGCGCGCACCTTCGCTTCAACTTCTGGCGTCAGTTGGGATATACCGAGCAGCGGATCGGGATGCTGCAAAATGACCATGACAATGGCCGCAAAGAGCAACGCCAACCAGACGCTTTGCCGCACTTCCTCGCCGACGCGCTCCCGCTCGCCGCTGCCATGCAGGTGCGCTACCGTTGGCGTCAGCGCCAGCAGCACGCCCATCGCCGTGACGAATACGGTGAAATAGATGCTGGTGCCGATCCCCACCGCTGCCAGATCGACGGCGCCCAGCCGCCCGGCCATGATGGTGTCGATGACGCCACCGGCCATCACGGCCAGCTGCGCAATCAGCATCGGCCAGGCAAGGTGGAGCAATTCCGAATAAATATTTTTTGGCGACGGAGACATGGCGTATGCATTGGCAAGACCGGAACAATAGCAACTCCTGCAGCAAGCCGCCTGACCCTGTCAGGTACATGGTCTTCATCTACCGGCGTGTTGCGCTGCAATAGCCTAAAATGAGCGGCCGATTTGTGAACGCAACTCACAGCGCCAAACACGCCGAAATGTCCGTCCGCCTGCGCGAAATCCCCTACAACTATACGTCGTTCTCCGACCGCGAGATCGTCATTCGCCTGCTCGGTGCCGACATGTGGCGCGTACTCGACACGCTGCGCACGCAACGCGTCACCGGACGCTCGGCGCGGATGCTCTACGAGGTACTCGGCGACATCTGGGTGGTGCGGCGCAACCCTTATCTCGAGGATGACCTGCTGGCCAATCCGGAGCGCCGCGAGGCACTGGTCGGCGCGCTCCGCCACCGCCTGACCGAGATCGAAAAACGCCGCTCCGGCAATGACGCCGTCGCCCAATTACTGGGCGCGGCGCGGCTGGCTGTGCAAAGTTTCGAGCGCTGGTTCGTCGAGACGGTCGAGTCGCGGCGCAATGTGCTGCGGACGCTGGCCCGACACACCCGCCGCGACAACATTGCCTTCGATGGCCTGGCGCGGGTTTCACACGTTACCGACGCTACCGACTGGCGCGTCGAATACCCTTTTGTCATTCTCACGCCAGACACCGAAGAAGAAATCGGACCATTGGTGCGCGGCTGCATCGAGCTCGGCCTGACCATCATTCCGCGCGGCGGTGGCACCGGCTATACCGGCGGTGTCGTGCCGCTGACCGCAAAATCGGTCGTCATCAACACCGAGAAGCTGATCGATATTTCCGCAGTCGAATTGAGCGAGTTGCCGGGCGTCAGCGGCAAGGTCACGACGCTGCGCACCGGTGTCGGCGTCGTAACGCGCCGCGCCATCGAGGCCGCCGAGCACGCCGGGCTGGTGTTTGCCTGCGACCCGACGTCGGCCGATGCGTCGTGCATCGGCGGCAACATCGCCATGAACGCTGGCGGCAAGAAGGCCGTGCTGTGGGGCACGGCGCTGGACAACCTGGCCTCATGGACCATGGTGACGCCCGACGGCAACTGGCTCGAAGTCGAGCGCCTGGACCATAACCTCGGCAAGATCCACGATCAGGAAACCGTGCGCTTCCGCCTGAAACGCTTCGACGAAAAGCACAAGACGCTGCTCGGCGAAGAGATTATCGAGGCGCCCGGCGCCGGCTTCCGCAAGGCCGGGCTAGGCAAGGATGTCACCGACAAATACCTGTTCGGCTTACCCGGCATCCAGAAAGAAGGCACCGACGGCATCATCACTTCGGCGCGCTGGGTGCTGCACCGGATGCCGCCGCAAACGCGTACCGTCTGCCTCGAATTCTTCGGCCAGGTGCGCGAGGCAGTGCCGTCGATTGTCGAGATCACCGACTACTTCAAGCCCGGCCGCGGCGGCGCGCAGTTGGGTGTATTGCTCGCCGGTCTGGAACATCTCGACGAGCGCTACGTCAAGGCGGTCGGCTACGCGACAAAAGCCAAACGTCATGGCCGGCCGAAGATGGTGTTGATCGGCGACATCGTCGGCGAGGATGAAAGCGCGGTGATGGCAGCGGCCTCGGAAGTGGTGCGCATGGCCAACGCCCGCAGCGGCGAAGGCTTCATTGCGGTGTCGGCGGAAACGCGCAAGAAATTCTGGCTCGACCGCGCCCGCACGGCGGCGATCTCGCGCCATACCAACGCCTTCAAGGTCAACGAGGACGTGGTGATTCCGCTGCTGCGGATGGGCGATTATTGCGATGGCATCGAGCGCATCAATATCGAACTTTCCATCGCCAACAAGCTTGCCTTTTGTGATGCGCTGGCAGATTTTCTGCGCGGCGAATTGCCGCTGCATCTGCAGGACACCACGCTCGACAAGATCGAACTGCTCGGCGACCGGCGCGAGCAGGCGCTGGAACTCGTGGCGTCAATTCGCCACCGCTGGCAGTGGCTGCTCGACAACCTCGATCTGCCGCTGGCCGAAGCAGAAGCTTTGATGGCGACTCTCGGTGTCGTCAGCGGCGTTCTGACCAACACGGCAACAAAGCCGACGTTGTTCCATCGCCTTCAGGATTATTCCGTGCGCGTTTCATGGAAGCGCGAACTCAAGCCGCAGCTCCAAACCATCTTCGACGGCAAGCTTTTTGCGCCGGTGCTGGAACGAATCGATGGTCTCCACAAGGAAGTGCTGCGTGGTCGCGTTTTCGTCGCCCTGCACATGCACGCCGGCGACGGCAACGTGCATACCAACATCCCGGTCAATTCGGACAATTACGCGATGTTGCAGACGGCCAACGTCGCCGTCGCCCGCATCATGAAACTGGCCCGCAGCCTTGACGGCGTCATCTCCGGCGAACATGGCATCGGCATCACCAAGCTCGAATTTCTCGACGAAGCCGAAATCCGTCCGTTCCGTGAGTACAAAAACCGCGTCGATCCAGAGGGCCGTTTCAACAAGGGCAAGTTCATGCCCGGCGGCGACCTGGCCGATGCCTACACGCCTTCATTCTCGCTGCTCGGTACCGAGTCGCTGATCATGGAACAGTCGGCGATCGGCAAGATCTCCGACATGGTCAAGGACTGCCTGCGTTGCGGCAAGTGCAAGCCGGTCTGCTCGACCCATGTGCCGCGCGCCAACCTGTCCTATTCGCCGCGCAACAAGATCCTCGCCACCTCACTGCTGATCGAGGCTTTTCTCTACGAAGAGCAGACCCGGCGCGGCGTTTCGTTGCAGCACTTCGACGAGTTTTCCGATGTCGCCGATCACTGCACGGTCTGCCACCGCTGCGTCAAACCATGCCCAGTGGATATCGACTTCGGCAATGTCTCGATTGTCATGCGCAATTTCCTGCGCGAACAGGGCAAGAAAAAGACCAGCCCGGGCACCATGGCGGCGATGGCTTTCCTCACCGCCACCGACCCGGCCACCATCAAGTTGATGCGCGTCGGCCTGGTCGGCCTTGGCTTCAAGGCACAGCGCCTTGGTTACCAATTAGGCCGGGCCATTGGCTTGATTCGGGACACGGCAAATCATCCGCCGGTAACCTTGGGTCGGCCGCCAATCAAGGCCCAGGTTATCCACTTCCTGACCCGGCCGCTACCGAAAGACGTGCCGACGCGTACCTCGCGGGCCTTGCTCGATATCGAGGACGATACCGTCGTGCCGGTCATCCGCGACCCGCAAAAAGTCAGCGAGGATTCCGACGCCGTTTTCTATTTCCCAGGCTGCGGTTCCGAGCGCTTGTTCTCTCAAGTCGGCCTCGCTACGCAGGCCATGCTTTACGACATCGGTGCCGTCACCGTGCTGCCACCTGGCTACCTGTGCTGTGGCTATCCGCAAACGTCGGCCGGCGAGCAGGACAAGGGCCAGAAGATCACCACCGACAACCGGGTGCTGTTTCACCGAGTCGCCAACACACTCAATTATCTCGATATCAAGACCGTCATCGTCTCCTGCGGTACTTGCATGGATCAATTGCAGAAGTATGAATTTGACAAGATTTTCCCTGGCTGCCGGCTTCTCGACATTCACGAGTATCTGCTCGAAAAGGGCATCTCGTTGCAAAAGCGGCTGGAGGGCCCGGATGGAGGGCTTAGCGGCACCCGCTACCTCTATCACGACCCCTGCCACACGCCTATGAAAAGCCACGCGCCGCTGAAAGTTGTGAGCACCTTGATGGGCCAGAACGTGCCGTTATCCGATCGCTGCTGCGGCGAGGCCGGCACCCTGGCGGTGTCTCGACCCGACGTGTCGACGCAGATTCGCTTTCGCAAGCAGGAGGAAATTGCATTGGGCAGCACTAGCTTGCGCAGCGATGGCTTTGCCGGCCCGGTGAAGATTCTTACGAGTTGCCCGAGTTGCCTGCAAGGGCTCTCCCGCTACGACGACGAAACTGGTACCCAAGCCGACTATATCGTTGTCGAAATGGCCAGGGAATTACTCGGACCTGATTGGATGAAACGCTATATCGAGCGCGCCAACGACGGCGGCATCGAAAGGGTGTTGTTGTAGCCAGGCGGCATGGCTGGGTGACGGAAACTCATCCGTAATAGGCCGCGTACCAATCGACGAAGCGCTGAATCCCGTCGGCTACCGAGGTCTCCGGCACGAATCCGGTCAGCGTCTGAAGTTCCGCCGTGTCCGCATGCGTTGCTGCGACATCGCCGTCCTGCATGGGCATGAAGTTTTTCCTGGCGACCTTGCCCAAGGCTTTTTCCAGCGTCTCTATGTAAGTCAGCAACTCAACCGGCTGATGATTGCCAATGTTGAAAACACGATACGGTGCCCAACTGGTCGCCGGATCCGGCGTTTCGGCGGCAAACTCCGGATTGGGCAGCGGCGCTCTGTCGATCACGCGGATAACGCCTTCGACGATGTCGTCGATGAAGGTGAAGTCGCGGCGCATCTTGCCGTGGTTGAAGATGTCGATCGGGCGGTCTTCCAGTATCGCCCTGGTAAACAGGAACAAAGCCATGTCGGGGCGGCCCCACGGGCCATAGACGGTGAAGAATCGCAGGCCAGTTGTAGGCAAGGAAAACAAATGGCTGTAGGTGTGCGCCATCAACTCGTTGGCCTTCTTGGTCGCCGCATAAATGCTGATCGGGTGATCGACGTTGTCATGCTCTGAAAATGGCATCCGCGTATTGCCGCCATAGACGCTCGAAGTACTGGCATAGACCAAATGCTCGACGCTGGCGTGGCGACAGCCTTCGAGAATATTGAGGAATCCGACCACATTACTGTCGATGTAGGCGTGCGGATTCTGCAGCGAATAGCGCACACCGGCCTGGGCGGCGAGGTTGATGACGCGCTGCGGTCGGTGCGTTTCAAACAGCGCAGCGATGGCATCTCGATCAGCGAGATCGGCCCGCGCGAAATGGAACTTCTTGCTCGGCAGCAGCCGCGCCAGTCGTGCCTCTTTCAGCGAAACGTCATAGTAATCGTTGAGGTTGTCGATGCCGACGATTTCGTCGCCGCGCGCCAGCAGGCGCTCGCAGACGTGCATACCGATAAAACCGGCGCAGCCGGTAACGATAACCTTCATGAATGCTCGCTTTGCATCGTCAACATTTTCGCGTACTTGGCGAAACTCGCGCCACAACCGATCAGAATGTGCACCAGCCCGGGCAGCCCGTCGACAAAGCCCAAACGAAAAACATAGAACTTGATAAAGCGTAGCGTCGGGCTGAGCAGCAAATGACCGACGTGGGCGCGCTTTCCGCGGCTGATTGCCGTCTCGGCAGCCAGCGTCGAATAGCGATTTTGCTTGGCGAGGTAACTCTCAATCGACTCGGCAGATTCATGCAGCAGGTCGCCGCCGAGCGTGCCGACGGTGGCATCGGTCAATACCCTTTCGTGAACGGCATCGTCCGACCAGCGCGCCCGGCGCCGATCAAACAGCCGCAGGGACCAGTCCGGGTAGCCCTCGCCATGCCGGAGATAGCGCCCCATGAAGCGGTTGCAGCGGGCAAATCGATAGGCGGGTTGCGCCGGTGCAATCAGGGCCGCGAGAATCGCGTCGTGCAAGGTGGCGCTGACGCGTTCGTCGGCATCGATGCAGAGCACCCAGTCGTGCAAAGCCTGCTCGACTGCAAACTGCTTCTGCGGGCCGAAGCCACGCCAATTCGTTTCGATGACTCTGGCACCCAACTGACGGGCGAGCGCGCCGGTGCCGTCTTCGCTGGCTGAATCGACCACGACAATGTCATCGCAGAAATCGAGCGAGGCGAGGCAATCTGGGAGTTGCCGGGCGGCATTTCGGGTGATCAACACGGCAGAAAGCGGCAGTCGGGAAGGCGGCATGGCAGCTAGCTATAATCTTGCCTCGGCGGAGCGGCCATTCTAGCCCGAAGCCCACAGGTGCCCATGTCCATTCTCCTCGTCAAGACTTCCTCGCTGGGTGACATCGTGCATAACCTGCCGGTGGTCAGCGACTTGGTCCGACATTTTCCGGAAATGACAATCGACTGGGTCGTGGAGGAGAGTTTTGTCGATATACCGCGTCTCCATCCCGCCGTCCGCCGCGTCATCCCGGTGGCAGTGCGGCGCTGGCGCAAGGCACTGCTGGCTGCCGCGACGTGGCGCGAAATCGGTGCTTTCCGGCGCACCGTGCAGCTGGAAAAATATGCCTTCGTACTCGATACTCAAGGGCTGCTGAAGAGCGCATTGATTTCTTCCGCGGCCCCGGGAGTACATTTGGGATACACGCGGGAGTCGGCGCGCGAGCCCTTGGCTGCACGCTTCTATGACAAATCATTTTTCGTTGAGCGGCATCTTCATGCGGTCGAGCGCAATCGCCGTCTGGCGGCGGCGGCGTTTGGCTATGCGCTTGACCATCCACTCGATTACGGCATCACCGCGCCGCCAATGGAGGCCGATTGGTTGCCCCACCAGCCTTATGCAGTGTTACTCACGGCCACCAGCCGCGCCGACAAATTGTGGGCAGAAGCGAATTGGCTGCGGGTGGCTGCAGTGCTGAGCGAGCGGGGAATGGCCTGCGTGCTGCCGGCCGGCAATGGCGAAGAGCGCCGCCATGCCGCGGCTTTGGCGCAAGCAATGCAGAATGGCATCGGCGCACCGCCGCTGACGGTGGCGCAATTGGCCGGACTGTTTTCCGGGGCCAGCCTGGTGGTCGGCGTCGACACGGGGCTTACGCATTTGGCCGCAGCGCTCGGCCGGCCGACCGTGGGCCTTTATTGCGCCACCGACCCCGGCCTCACCGGGGTTTTGGCCGGCGCCAATTTCGCTGCCCTCGCGCGCAATCTTGGCGGCACAGGTCTGCCACCCAGTGCAGCCGAAGTCGAGAGCGCCGTCGGCGCATTGCTGAATTGATGGTGCGCTGGCTCTATAGCCTGGCGACCATGGCCCTGCTTCCATGGGCATGGCTGCATCTTCTGCTGCGCGCTCGCCGTCAGCCCGAATACTTGCGTCACTGGGATGAGCGCAGCGGCCGTTATTCGGGTCAACCCGATTTGCCCCAGCCAAGCGGGCCACTTATCTGGATTCACGCGGTTTCGGTCGGCGAAACGCGGGCGGCGCAGAGTTTGGTGGTAGCACTGCGGCAGCAGTATCCCGACCATCAAATTCTCTTCACGCATATGACGCCGACCGGGCGCGCCACTTCGGCGGCGCTGTTCGGCGACGCTGAGCTGCGCGCCTATCTACCCTACGACATGCCTGGGGCGATGCGTCGGTTCGTGCGCCATTTCCGTCCGAAAATTGGCATTGTCATGGAGACCGAGTTGTGGCCAAACCTGGTATTCGCTTGCCGTGAGTTGAACGTGCCGCTGCTTTTGGTGAATGCCCGCTTGTCCGAGAAATCGGCGCGAGGCTATGCCCGCTTTCCCAACCTTGCGCGGCAGACGTTGGCAGGACTTACGGCGGTCGCTGCGCAATCCGAGGCCGATGCGGCGCGCTTGTCTGCTCTGGGCGCGCAAAACGTGCAGGTGTTGGGCAATCTCAAGTTCGACATCGAACCGCCGGCTCAGCAATTGGATCTTGGCGCGCAGCTGCGTCAGCGCGTCGGAAAGCACACGGTTCTGCTCGCGGCCAGCACCCGCGAAGGCGAGGAGGCGCTGATTCTCGATGCCTTCGCCAGGCTTGGCGGCCGCATGTTGCTGTTGCTCGTGCCCCGCCATCCGCAGCGTTTTGCAGAAGTGGCGGCGCTGGTCGAGTCGCGCGGCCTGCGTCTGCAGTGGCGCAGCGACGACTCAGCGGTTGCGGCAGCGACCCAAGTCTGGCTCGGCGACAGCATGGGCGAGATGTTTGCCTACTATGCGGTCAGCGATATCGCCTTCATCGGAGGCAGCTTGCTCGATTACGGTAGCCAGAATTTGATCGAGGCTTGCGCTGTCGGCAGGCCGGTACTGTTGGGACCATCAACCTACAACTTTGCCCAGGTGGCTGCCGATGCCGTGGCTGCCGGCGCTGTTTTGCCCGTGGCCGATGCAGACGCGTTGTTGCTCGCCGCGCTGAGGCTGACGGACGACGACCAGTTATGCAGTTCGCTGGCGACCAACGCTCGTACTTTTGCCGAACGTCACCGCGGTGCGACGGAACGTACGCTGCAGTTGATCATTCGAGCAATGCGTTGATCGCCTGCACATCGGTTTCGCTGAGCGTGCCCGCCGAGTACTTCAGCTTGATCACCGCAGCCAGCGTATCGAGACGGGCCTTGGCCAGGTCGCGCCGGGTCGAGTAGAGCTGCTGCTGCGCATTCAGCACGTCGATGTTGATGCGCACGCCAACTTCATAACCGAGCTTGTTGGAGTCGAGCGCCGATTGTGAAGACACCAGCGCCGCTTCGAGCGCCTTGACCTGGGCCAGCCCGGCGCTGACGCCAAGGTAGGCCTGGCGCGCGCCTTGCGCCGCCTGACGCCGCGCGTTTTCGAGGTCGGCCGCTGCTCTTTCGCGCAGGGCCACCGCCTCGCGGTCGCGCGAAGCAACGGCGCCACCGGAAAACAGCGGTATCGCGACTTGCAAACCAATCGTCGACGAGGTTGCATCGACAACTGCCTGCTGGCTTGGGCTGAAGCTGCTTGTCATGGAGTTCCGCCCGTGCGTAGCAACCAGATCGACCGTAGGGTAATGCCCGGCACGCTGCTTCTCGGCCTCCCGGGTGGCAACTTCGAGGCTGGCCTGCGCCGCCAGAATGGCGAAATTGCCGCTTTGCGCCGCATCCACCCACTTGGCGATGTCGTCCGGTTGCGGCTTGCTGATTTGCATGCCGTTGCGCAACTTTTTCAGGGCCTCAGGATCCTTGCCGACTATCACGCGCAATGCCTGTTGCTTGACCTCGAGATCATTCTGCGCCGCGATTTCCTGGGCGACGGTCAGATCGTAGCGTGCTTGTGCTTCATGGCTGTCGGTGATGGTCGCCGTACCGACTTCAAAGTTGCGTTTCGCCGATTCCAGTTGTTCGGTGATCGCGACCTTTTGTGCCTGGGCCGCTGCCAAACTTTCCTGCGCCAGCAGCACTTCAAAATAGGCTTGGGCGACACGGACGATCAGATCCTGTTTGGCCAGCCCGAAATCGGCTTCGGCGCGCACGACGGCGAACTCCGACTGCTTGTAGCCCGCCCAATTCTGCCAGCGAAATAGCGGCTGCGAGAGTTGCACCGCCCAGCCGTTGCTGTTGTATTTGGATACCGACTCGATGGCTGGAGACGTCCGAACCGTGCTGTCGATGTCATTCCATGTGGTGTTGCCTGACAGGCCAATGCTTGGCAACAGCCCGGCCCGCCCTTGCGGGAGCCTTTCCCGACCTGCCTCGACGCTCGCTCTGGCTGCTGCGTACTGTGCGTCATAGGCGACGGCATCGCGATATAACGTGAGCAAATCGGTCGCCTCGGCGAAACCGCTGGTCAAGAATGCGCACAACATCATTGCGACAGATTTTTTCATGCGGATATTCATCCTGACCATCAGTAGGTCGGCATGCTCGGGTCAACCTGCTGGGACCAGGCCGCGACGCCACCATACAAGTTATAAACCCGGGCGAAACCCTGCTGCTCGAGAAACATGGCGACCTGGAAGCTGCGCGCGCCATGATGGCAGATGACCACCACTTCGGCATCGCGATCAATCTCGTTGAAACGAACCGAAACACTGCCCATCGGTATCGTCCGACTCTCGGGAATGCGGCAGATATCCACTTCCCAGGATTCGCGAACATCGAGCAGCAGCGGCTTGCCGCGGGCGCCGGCGCCGCTCTGGTCGAGCCATTCCTTGAGCTGCGGTGGGCTGATTTGCTCCATGGCCGGGCTAGAAGACAAACTTTCCGGCGCGCAGTGCATTGGACAAGTGCAGTGCGACCGTCTCAAACAGATTGATGGTCCGGAAAGCATCCTCGGTGAGGCGGCTGACCAGTTGCGCCTCCATGATTGGCGCCTCGCCGGTGATGGCAAACAGGCGGCCGCCGATTTTCAGCTGCGCCAGAAGTTCGCGCGGTACGGAAGGCAGGGCGCCGGAAACGCAGATGACATCATACGGACCGTGCTCTGGCAGGCCGAGAAAACCGTCGCCTGTGGTCACGGTGACATTGGTGATGCCTTGACGGCGGAGATTGGAGCGCGCCGTTTCGGCGAGTTCCGGCACAATCTCGATGCTCCAGACGTGCTGCGCGTGCGCTGCCAGCAGGGCCGCCATGTAGCCAGAGCCGGTGCCGACTTCAAGAACCTTTTCGTTATGCTTCAACTGCAGAGCTTGCAGGGCGTGCGCTTCGATCTTCGGCGCCAGCATGGTGGCACCGTGACCGAGCGGAATCTCGATATCGGCGAAGGCCAATTGGCGACGGGCAACCGGGACAAACTCTTCACGTCTGACCACGAAAAGCAAGTCGAGTACATCCTGGTCAAGGATCTCCCACGTGCGGACCTGCTGTTCCACCATGTTGAATCGCGCTTGCTCGAAATTCATCAAATTCTCCATGTCCGAAGGACACCTGAAACTACACCAGAACTTGCACCAGCCAGGCGGCACAGAAAGAGCATATCTGCTGATCGGCAAGCATTTTAACCGAGCCTTCTGCGCGATACGAATGGCCGTGCCGGTAAATTGTGTCAGTGTGCCTCATGCCACGGCGCCACGCGAACGAGAAGCAGCATGCCCGGCACCGCCAGCGCTGAGCAGAGCATGAAGAAGCCGAACCAGCCGAATTGTTCGACCAGCCAGCCGGTGGCGGCGTTGGCAAAGGTGCGCGGTACTGCGGCGAGGCTTGTGAACAGCGCGAACTGCGTCGCCGTGTAGAGCGGGTTGGTGCTGCGGGCGATAAAGGCGACAAAGGCTGCCGTACCCAGGCCGACCCCGAGTGCTTCAAAGCCTATTACGCCGGCGAGCGAGCTCAACCTGGTCGCGTCGACCGACTGCGGCCCTTGCGCGGCCAGCCAGGCAAAACCGAAAATGGACGCCAGTTGGACGACGCCGAACAGCCACAGTGCGCGATTGGTGCCGAGCCGCAGCATCCACAATCCGCCAAGCAATCCGCCGAACACTGCCGGCCAAAGCCCGGCATGTTTGGCGACCAGGCCGATCTCGGATTTGCTGTAGCCCATATCGAGATAAAACGGCGTCGCCAGCGCGGTACACATTGAGTCACCGAGCTTGTAGAGAAAGATGAAGGACAGCACCATGACTGCGCTCTGCCAGCCGCGCCGGCCGATGAATTCGTGAAAGGGCTCGACCACCGCTTGCCGCAACGTTCTCGGTACGCCGGCGACCGGCTCACTGACCGCAAATGCCAGTGCCATGCCCGGCAGCATGAACAGCGCCGTGATCATGAACACCTGGCTCCACGGCAGATGGTCGGCGAGGATCAGCGACAGCGAACCGGGCACCAGCCCGGCGATGCGATAGGCATTGACGTGCACCGCGTTGCCGAGACCCAGTTCATCCTCAGCGAGAATTTCGCGGCGGAAGGCGTCCAGCGCGATGTCCTGGGTGGCAGAGAGCAGGGCGATCGCCGTCGCCAAGCCGACGATGACAGTGATGTCCGTTTGCGGCGAGTAGCCGCCGATCAGCCCGATGACGACGACCAGCCCGACTTGCGTGAGCAGCATCCAACTGCGCCGTCGGCCCAGCGCCAGCGGCGAATAGCGATCGAGCAGCGGCGACCAGAGAAATTTCCAGGTGTAGGGAAACTGGATCAGCGCGAACAGGCCGATGACCTTGAGGTTGATGCCTTCGCTGCGCAGCCAGGCGGGCAGCAGGTTGAGCAGCAGATAGAGCGGCAGTCCGGAAGAAAATCCGGTGAATACGCAGATCAGCATGCGCCGCGTCAGCAGCGCTGCGAGCCAGGGCGGTAGCGTCACTGGTGCGTCCTTCGCTGCGATTGTCGCGCCGGCGTCAATACGCGACACTGCCCTGCGCTATAGTCGCTGTAAGACCATTTCGGGGAGCAGCCATGCAGCTGAAGGATTCCGTTTTCGTCGTCACCGGCGCGGCCTCCGGCCTGGGCGCGGCAACCGCTGCGATGATCATCGCCGAAGGCGGCCGTGTCGTGCTTGCCGACCTCAATGCCGAAGCCGGTTCTCGCCTGGTGGCCGAGCTTGGCGCGGCGGCCCGTTTCGTCGCTACCGATGTCGGTGACGAAGCCAGTGCCCGTGAGGCTTTTACTACTGCAGTCGATGTCTTCGGCGGCCTGCATGGTCTGGTCAATTGCGCTGGCGTCGCACCGAGCGAAAAGGTGCTGGGTAGAAACGGACCGCACCGCCTCGACAGCTTCGCCCGGGTCATTGCCATCAACCTGATCGGCACCTTCAACATGGTTCGCCTCGCTGCCGAGATTATGAGCAACGGCGCGCCGAATGCCGATGGCGAGCGCGGTGTGATCGTCAACACCGCTTCGGTGGCGGCCTTTGACGGGCAGATGGGGCAGGCCGCTTACGCCGCCTCCAAGGGCGGCATTGCCGCCATGACGCTGCCGATTGCCCGAGATCTGGCGCGCAATGGTATTCGCGTGATGACCATTGCCCCTGGCATCTTCGCGACGCCCATGCTGCTCGGCATGCCCGCCGAAGTGCAGAGTTCGCTTGGTGCGTCGGTACCTTTTCCATCCCGACTGGGCAAGCCCGAAGAGTATGCCCGACTGGTCAAGGCGATCATCGAGAACCCGATGCTCAATGGCGAAACCATCCGCCTCGACGGCGCTTTGCGCATGGCCCCGAAATAAACTCCAGGTCATTGTTCTTCGTCGCGCCGCACCCGATTCCAGGCGGCATAAAGCGCCGGCAGGAACAATACGGTGAGCAAGGTGGCGACGAGCAGGCCGCCCATGATGGACACCGCCATTGGTCCGAAGAAAGCGTTGCGCGCCAGCGGAATCATCGCCAGCACGGCGGCCGCGGCGGTCAGCACGATCGGCCGGAAACGCCGTACCGCCGAGCCGACGATGGCCTCCCAGCGCGGCTTGCCGGCTTCGACATCCTGACGGATCTGGTCGATCAGGATCACCGAATTGCGCATGATCATGCCGAACAGGGCGATGGTGCCGAGCATCGCCACGAAACCATAAGGTTTGTCGAAAATCAGCAAGGCCATGGCCACGCCGATCAGCCCCAGCGGGGCCGTCAGCAACACCATCACTACCCGCGAAAAGCTCTGCAACTGGACCATCAGGATAGTCACGACAGCCAACACGAACAGCGGCGCGCCGGCGTTGATCGAATTCTGACCCTTGGCCGATTCTTCCACCGAGCCGCCGGTTTCGAGCACGACGCCATCCGGCAGGCGGGCGCGGATCGGATCGAGCAGCGGGCTGATCTGTTCCGTGACGGTCGCCGGCTCGATGCTATTGTCGTAAAGGTTGGCACGCACGATGATCGTCGGCAGGCGATTGCGTCGCCAGATCACGCCCGGCTCGAAGCTGTAGCGGAGGCGGGCGATCTGCGCCAGCGGCACGCTCTTGCCGGTCCGGTTGGGAATCGACAATTCGGCCAGCGATGACAGTTGCTCTCGGGTTGGTCGGTCGCCGCGCAGGACAACATCGATCGACCGGTCGCGTTCGCGATAGGTGGTCGCGGTGGTGCCGCTCACCGAGGTGTTGAGGAAATTCGCCACGTCCTGGCTGCTGATGCCGAGCAATTTCGCTTTGTCCTGATCGACTTCGATGGCGACGATTTTCGACTCCTCATCCCAGTCGAACTGGACGTTACTCAGGGCGCTGTTGCGGTGCATGACATCAGCAATTTCTCCGGCGATCCGGCGCAGCCCGGCGATGTCCTCGCCGGAGACGCGGAACTGCACCGGGTAGCCGACCGGCGGGCCATTTTCGACCCGGGTGATATTGCCGCGTAGCCCGGAAAAGTCGTCCTCGAACAGCTTGATCAGGCGCTTGCGCAAAGCCTCCCTACCCTCGACGTCGTGAGTCAGGATAACGAACTGGGCTAGGTTGGCGGCGGGCAGCTGCTGATCGAGGGCAAGGAAAAAACGCGGCGTGCCGGAGCCGACGTAGACGACGAAATTGTCGATGCCCGGCTCCTTCTGCAGGATGGCCTCGAACTTCTTCGCCTCGGCATCGATGGCGTGAATCGACGAGCCTTCCGGCAGGCGCAGATCGACCATCAACTCGAGCCGTGTCGACACCGGGAAGAACTGTTTCTGCACGATGCCCATGCCGACGATGGACAGCGCGAACAGCGCCAGCGTGGCGGCGATGACGATCCAACGATGGCCGACGCACCAGTCGATGGTAGCGCGCAGGCGCAGATAAAAGCCGGTGCCATAAACATCATGTTCGCCGTGTTCATCGAGTGGTGGATGCTCGCCAACGCCCAGTCGAGTGCGCAGCCGGTCGATGCCTGCGGCGAGTCCCGGCAGGCGGCGATGCAATCGCCCTGGCACCTTGGCTGCGCGCGGGTCGGGCAGGATCAGATAACCGAGATAGGGAATCACCACGACCGCCGCCACCCACGAGACCAGCAGGGCGATGGTACACACTTGGAAGATCGATACCGTGTATTCGCCGGTGCTCGATGCGGCGGTGGCGATGGGCAGGAAGCCGGCCACCGTCACCAGCGTGCCTGAGAGCATCGGCGCTGCCGTGCTGGAGTAGGCGAAAGCGGCGGCGCGGGTCCGATCCCAGCCCTGTTCCATCTTCACCCACATCATTTCCACGGCGATGATGGCGTCATCGACAAGCAGGCCGAGGGCGAGAATCAGCGCGCCCAGCGAAATCTTGTGCAGGCCGACGTTGAACAGGAACATCAGGTAGAAGGTCGCCGCCAGCACCAGCGGGATCGACAGCGCCACCACCATGCCGGTGCGCAGGCCGAGGCTGAAGAAATTGACGATCAGGACGATGATGACCGCTTCGGTGAGCGAGCGCGTGAATTCGCCGATGGAACGCTTGACCACGGCTGGCTGGCTCGCCACCTCCTTGAGCTCGACGCCAATCGGCAGCTTCGCCTGGATGGCTGCCGCCTTCGCCTCCAGTTCGCCACCCATTTCTATGACGTCGCCACCGGCGGCCATGGTGACGCCGAGGCCGATGGCCGGTTGGCCCATGTAGCGCATCCGTGTCGTTGGCGGATCGATGAAGCCGCGCTTGACGGTGGCGATGTCGCCGATGCGGAACTCGCGGCCGCCGGCGCGGATCAATGTTTCGCGGACGCTGGCAACAGTGTCGTAGCCGCCGCTGCTGCGCAGGTACACGCGGTCGCCGGCGGTCTCGAAGGCGCCGCCGCCGGTGACGGCATTTTGCTGAACTAGCGCCTGGGCGATGACGTTGATGTCAATGCCCAGGGTCGCCAGCTTGGCGTTGGCAAATTCGATGAAAATCTTCTCGTCCTGGGTGCCGAGCAAATCGACCTTGGCGACGCTCTTGACGCGCAACAACTGGTCCCGAATGTGATCGGCGGTGTCCTTCAACTGCGCATAATCGAGTCCGTCACCGACCAGGGCGAAGACATTGCCATAAACATCGCCGAACTCGTCGTTGAAGAACGGGCCCTGAATGTTGTTTGGCAGCGTATGCCGAATGTCGCCGACTTTCTTGCGCACCTGATAGTAGATATCGGGAATCTCCCGCGCCGGCGACGAATCCTTGGCGACGAAGATGACGGTCGATTCGCCCGGCCGGGAAAAGCTGCTGAGGCGATCCAGTTGCGGGATTTCCTGCAGCTTCTTTTCAATCTTGTCGGTCACCTGCTGCTCGACTTCGCGGGCCGTCGCGCCGGTCCACAAGGTGCGCACGACCATCAGCTTGAAAGTGAACGGCGGGTCGTCGGCCTGGCCGAGATGCTTGTAGCCGAACACGCCCATCAGGGCGAGTGCAACGATCAGATAGCCGACCAGGGCGCGATGCCGCAGCGCCCACGCGGAAAGGTTGAAACCACTCATGGATGCGGCGCCGGCCCGGCCGCCTCCTGCAATTGTGGCCGCACCGGTTGATCGGCGACCAGCTTGTGGGCGCCGGCAACGACGATCGTTTCGCCCGCCTGCAAACCGCCGGAAAGAATGACATCGTTATCACGAAGCTGCTTGATCTGCACCGGCCGACGCTGCACCTTGTCACTGGCCACGACCCATACGGCCGGCCCCTGGCCCTGATCGACCACTGCTGCCGCAGGCACCACGACGCCGTCGACAGTTGCCGAGGAGACAAAGGCCTGTGCGGTCATGCCGAGCTGGAGGTCGGGGCTGACGTCGAGAATACTGAAGCGGGCCGCGTAGGTCCGCGTCGCCGGGTCGGCCGCCGGTGAAAGTTCGCGCAGGCGGCCGCGCAGGCGCAATTCCGGGTGCGCCCACGGGGCTATGGCTACCGCCGTTGCGGCGCGTAATTCGCCGATGCGTCCTTCAGGAACGTTGATGACGAGTTCCTTTTCCTCCGGCCGAGCGATGCGAACGATGGCTTGGCCGGCAGCAACGACCTGGCCAGTTTCGGCGAGTACGGCGGTGACTATGCCGTCGTGATCGGCGCTGAGCGTGGTGTAGGTGGACTGATTGCGCGCCAGCGCCGCTTGTGCGGCAGCGGCCTTGAGCGTCGTTTCCTTGGCGTCGAGGGCTGATTGGCTGACGAAATTCTTCGCCCGCAGATCGCGATATCGTTTAGCTTCGGCCTCCGCCAATTCGCGGTTGGCCTCGGCCTGGGTGGCCTGCAAGCCTGCGTCTGCCGGATCGATGCGCGCCAGTGCCTGGCCGCCCTTCACCGCACTGCCGGCGTCGACGAGTCGCGCAACAATCTTTCCGGGAATACGAAAACCGAGATCGGATTCATAACGGGCGCGTATGTCACCCGAATAGACGGCCGGTGCGCCAGCGCTGCCGTTGCCGACCTTTTGCACTAGCACCGGACGCACCGAGGCTACCGGTATTTCATCCTTGCCGCAGCCCAATAGCAGCAACGTGCAAAGTGCGGCGAGTAACGTCCATTCTTTCGATATGGGGCGATGGCGGCTGGCCATTCTGATGTTCCTCAGGAAATGATTTGTTGCCCGCTAGGATACCAAACCCTTGCCGGCGCCCTAGCTCGCGCTATGTGAAGTCACTATTCGTGCGCGACCGCTATCGACAAACGATTGATTTCCACAGTAATGTGGCCGAGTTGCGGTAAGCCCTGCAACAGCGCCTTGACCGTCCCTGTGTCGAGGTCATCGCGGTCTGTAATCAGGCTGAGAATGCATGCATAGGTCTGCCTGCCGACGCGCCAGGTGTGCAGGTCTGTGATATGCGTGCCCTGCCAGCCGGGTTGTCGTTCGAACAAATTCCTCACCGCTTTCGCAACCGGATTGTCCCGTTCGCGGTCGAGCAGTACCGACGCGGTTTCGCGGGTCAGACCCCAAGCCCAGATGGCCACCAGAACGGCGCCGACAATGCCCATCACCGGATCGAGCCAGTTCCAGGCGAACATCTTGCCGCCGAGCAGGGCGAGGATGGCCAGTACCGAAGTGGCCGCATCGGCGATGACGTGAACATAAGCCGACTTGAGGTTCAGGTCGTGATGGTGGCCGTGCTCGTGCTCTTCATGATGATCGTGGTCATGGTCCTCATGATGGTGCGAATGAACTTCATGGCCGTGGCGATCGCCGTGGTGCTCGTCATTGTTGCCATGATCATGATGGGCGTGGCCGAGCAAAAGCGCGCAGACAACGTTCACGACCAGGCCGGCGATGGCAACAAGAATCGCTTCGTCGAAGCGAATCACCTGTGGCGACGCCAGGCGTTCAAGCGAACTGATCACCATGGTGGCGGCGACGCCGAGCAAAAACATGGCGCTGGCAAATCCGGCCAGGACTTCGATCTTCCACGTTCCGAAGGCAAAGCTGTTATCGCCAGCGTAGCGCCGTGCCGCCATGTAGGCAAAGGCGCTCAGGCCGATGGCAACAGCATGCGAACTCATATGCCAGCCGTCTGCCAGCAGGGCCATGGAATTGAACCACCAGCCGGCCCAGATTTCCGCCACCATCATCGCCGCGGTGATCACCATCACCCATCGTGTGCTGCGTTCGGCGGTCAGGTTGCCGCTATCGAAAATGTGGGTGTGGGTAAAGTCGTCGAGGTCGTGCATGGGCAAGATCGTCAAGCATTGGAAGTGGGGCGGCGGGACGCCGAACGTTGGGCCGGATGTTAGCCGGACTTTACCGTCAGCGACAGCGGCGAACGTAACCAAACTACGCCGCCGCTCTTCGGACACTGCTTAGTCGCAGTCGGTCCCCGTCAGTCCAATTGCACCGTTGTGCGGCCCAGTCGGAAAAATTGCGTTTCGGTAGGCGTTCGATGCCCTTCCCGATGAATCGGGAAGGGCATCGAAGCAGCTTAGAAGCCGACGTTCAGGCCGACTTGCGCGCCATAGTTGCGTACGTTGCTTTGTCCTGCCAATGCGCTGACGACGGCATTGCAGGTGACCTTGGGCGTCAGCTTGAAGACGGCGCCGGCTGCCACGGTGGCGAAGCTCCGCTCCGGTGTTGCCGCTGCGAACGCGACAGTCGGGCCGGGCTGCGACTGGTAGGAAACGTTGATGTCGCGGTGACTGCTGGCCAGTTCATGGTCGACGCTGACGCGGGCGAACGGCATGAAATTCCCGGCGTCATAGGAAAGGCGATAGCCGAGGCTGGCGATCGCGGAATTGCGGCGCTGCTCGTCGTAAGTTAGCCCGGCACTCAGCGGATTGTTTTCGGCAAAACTGTTGACCCGTGCGCTTTGCGCATCGAGACCGATGGTCGGGCCATGGCGGAAGACGCCGGAACCCAGCTCGTAGCTGCCAAGTGCCGACAGCGACACATTCGAGCCCTTGGTGCTGCCCGGAACGGCCAGCGTCAAAGCGCCGAGTTGAACGTCGCGCAAGGTTTCGTAGTTCGTCGTGCCCATGGAACCGACCACGTTGAGGCGCAGCGGACCGCTCGTGTAAGCGCTGTAGATGCTCAACACGGTTTCCTCCTGACGGAAGCTGGCGCCGTTGCTGAAATCCGGCTTGTAGGTGCTCCAGGTCAGCGCGCCGCCGACAATCAGGCCCGGCGAGACGCTGGCGTCGAGGCCGACGGTGACGTTGTCGGGCCGGCCCTTGGCGTCCTGGAAGTCGCTGTTCTTGTCGAACTTCAGATCGCCGCTTCCGGCCGACAACCAGAAGTTGTACGTCCCGTTGCGCGCCCACGCCGAAGCCGTCGCTTGGTCGTTGATCGTGCCGATCAGGTTGCGCCGGGTCTTCACGGAGGATTCCGCCAGCAGCGAAATTTGCGAAGGAGCGATCAGCAGGGCTTCGACATAGCTGGCGATCATGGCGTGACCTGCTGTCGTCGGGTGTACGTCGTCGGCGAAGACATAGGTATTCTGCGCATTGGGCGCAACCAGGGATGCTGGGGTGCAGATGAGCGATGACGTGGCGCCGCAGGCTTTGTCGGTCGCGTTGGTAAAACCGTACTTGGCGGGATTGGCACGAAGTTCATTGAACACCGTGAACATGTCGAACGGAATTACGGCCAGACCCGCGCCCCCCAAACCAAACTTAACGAGTGAGTTGTAACCCGACGACAGTGCTGTTAGTCCTCCGGCACCAGCTGGACCCAGCGAGGTACCGAATGGCGAGGCGCCAATGTCGGGAAGATTCGGCACAATGATGTATCTTGCGCCCGCAGCCTTGAGTATCGCGACCTGAGTGACAAGACTATTGGCCGTGGTCGTCAAATAGGCTTGGGCGCCGGACGGGTCAGCGGCGGCAGTTGCTGCGATCGTGAAAATATCGTTGGCGCCGCCCCATACCGTATAGAGGGCATTCGGGTTGGCCTTACCGCCGTTTGCGGTGAGATAAGTCGATACCTGAGTTGCAATCGGCATTGCCAAGTTGGTAACCGGCGAAGTGTCTGGAACGCCTGGGGAACCAGTGACCCGGGCGCCACCCCAAGCGTAATTGGTGCCGCCTGCGGCAGCCGGGATTGCGCTGGTACCGAAATAAGCCGCCAGAACTTCCGACCATACGGGTCCGGGATTGGTGGTGAATTTTCCAGTTCCCGGAGGTAGAGTGCCTGCCGGGAAAGTCGCCGGAATGGTTCCGGCATCAGTTAGGCTGTCGCCGAAGAATACCGTGCTGTTGAACTGGGCGTTGGCCGCACTACCGAAGGCGCAGGCCATCGCAGCGACGAGCAGAGATTTGAACTGCATATGATTTTCCCCTCCTCCATGTGTTTTTTTGTAGAGCCGTTCGCATGACATCCCGGATGGCCTTGCGAGATGCTGGCAGCTTTTGCGCCGGGCTGCAAATATTAGCCGTCAGCGGCGATTTGGCTTTGCGCCGCAGCGCAAAAACCCGGATCATGTCGGCCCTGCCAATATTTCGGATCTATTCCATGAAGACCGTTGCCGCCGCCCTGCTGGTTCTCTGCGCCATGCCTGCCTTTGCCCAAACCACCGCCACGACCGCTGCCGTCAAGGATTCCGCAGCGGTTACGACCGACAGCGGCCTTGTCTATCAATCCCTGCGCGAAGGTACCGGCAGCAGCCCGGCTGCCACCGATATCGTGCGTGTCCACTACAAGGGCACGTTCCCAGACGGCAAGGAGTTCGACAGTTCTTACAAGCGCGGCCAGCCCACTGAATTTAGCGAATAGTCACACGGGGTCGAGATCGCCGAAGACTTCGCTTTCGTCGACAGCGCCAAGCTCGCCGCGCCGATAAGCGGACAGTCGATCCTCGGCTTCAGCCGCCCAAGCGGCGGAAATTTCTGGATCGGGCTTGTCCAATGTCGCGAGAATCGCCTCGACC